>QHXD01000047.1:7923-31533 GCA_003223895.1 Acidobacteriota bacterium | reverse complement strand
TTCCTGGTGGATATCACCGTCCGCGCGGCGCAGGACGCGTTAGGAATCAATATCAAGGCCGCCGCGAAGAGGATGGCCGATCATCTTTGATGGGATCTGAAGCGGATTCTCGACCCGGCGGTAGCGGAAGGAGTCCTAACGAGCAACCCGGTCTACGTTCCACCAGGCACCGCCGTGTTTGTCCCCAATGTAGTCGCGGGCTTCAGCCCGCGTTCTTCCGAATCAAAAGTTCAGACGGCCACTGATCGTAAATCTTCGGGCTCCCTGCGCATCATTGAAGCGCCCGAATTGTTGGTCGTTAATGTTCAAATTGAGCAGGAACGGGTTGTTCTGCGTGTCCCGATTCGTGTTGTAGCCAAAATTGGGATGGTTCAACACATTAACCGTATCGATGCGGAATTCGAATTCTTTGCTTTCCGAAATCCGTACCCGCTTGATCAGGTTCACGTCCAATCCCAGATGTCCCGGCCCCTCGACCCATCGGAGGCCAAGATTGCCGACCTGTCCGGGTGAGGGATTCACCAGAAGAACGCGGCCCTGCGAGTCCGTAATCGCCTTGTTGCCGAATTGACCGTTGAGTCCCTGTTGCGTCGTGACGCCGGCACCTGCCGGATCCGGGATCTGCTGCAGTCCGGGGAAGTAGGTCACTCCGTTCGCCAGCTTGGTGACTTTCCCGATGTTCCTGGGAAACTCGCCGACGATGTTCGGAGTGTTATACCCGGCAGCCACAGTACCCAACGCCGACGCCGGCGGGACAGCGGTGTACTGCCAGACCGTCGTGACAGGCGCAAGGATGTTCAGCGGCGGCCCCGAAGCCCAGCTGAAAATTCCGCCGAACTGCCAGCGTTCGACCACCCGCTGCAGGAATCCCGGAGCGTTGGCGAGGAACTTCTGTCCCGGACCAAATGGCAGGCTGAACGTACCGTTGCTGGTGAAGTTGTGGGTGCGATGGTAATTGAGCAGGGTTTTGTCGGACGCCCGGTTTCGAGGATCCCGAGTGTTCAGAGCCTGATCAGTGTCTTCTGCACCCAAGGCGCGGCTCCAGTTATACGAGGCCTGACTGGTGAAACCGCGCGATAGCCGCTTCGTCGCCTGTATTTGCAGCGAATGGTACGTGGAGTTGCTCAGATTCCCATGCACGAAGACATTCTGAAACTGCGGATTGATCACGAAAAAATTCTCCGGCAATCCGCCGTTGCGCACGAAACCGCCGCCCTTCCCTGTCACACTCGTGTTACGGTTCAGGAAATCCGCAAGCTGGCCGACATTGCCATTCGCGATAAACGCCCGCGTGTTCGCATTCGCGCGCAGTGCCGCCGACCCTGTGAGCGTTGTTCCGTTAACGGCGCCCTGTCCCAGACTGGCGTTACTTCCGGCATTGAGCGTCAGCCCATTCAGCATCCGATCAAACAACGCAGCGTTACCGCCGATCCGCGTCGTGTTGAACGCCTCGAGGAATCCGTTGTTGAAAATGTCTACCGCGTTCAGGGGAGTTCCGTTCCAGAGTTTCGTACCCTTGGTCCCGACGTAGGAGACGCTCAACGTCAAGTCTCGCGAAAGCTCCCGCTGAAGCTCGAGGTTGTAGTTTTGAATATAGGGAGCCACGCGATTTGCGACAGCAGCATGCAAGGAGTCATTGCGAGGACCATCAATCGCCACCGGCCGAAGCGGCGCGAACTGTTGAGGTATCGGCAGTGTGAGATTCGCGAGCGACAGATAAGGCGCCTGTGTGTAGGTGACACCCGCTCCCGCGGAACCCTCGAACACGCCTGGAGGGTTCCCGATGTTTTCGAGGTTTGTATTGACCCCGATTAGATTGTTGCCCGAATAATTCCAGCCATACCCGGCGCGAATGACCGTCTTGTCCTTTCCAAACCACGGAAGCGACCAGCTCAATCCGATGGACGGGGCAAAGTTATTCCGGTCATCGTTGAAGAATTGTTTGTCCGGATTCGGAGAGTTCTTGCCCACAAACTCCAGAGTGGTCAGCGCACCGCACGAAATCCCACAAACCCCCTTCTCTCCGCCGACTACAGTTCCGGCGAGACCGTGCGCTTCATACGGCACGCCGAAATACCAGTAGGAGGCGCCCAGATTCAACGTCAGGTTCGGATGGATCTTCCAGGAATCTTTGAAGAAAGCGCTGAAGTCATTCGCATGCCAATCGCGCAACCTGACCTTGATGCCGTCACCGTAGCCGCGGAAGACGGTATCTTTCGGACTTCGAATATCGAAGCCTTGCTGGATGCTGGCGACTGAACCGGACAAATCGTACAGAAGGTTCCGCGCTGTGGTCTGGTTGTTGCCGGTCAGACCGGGAATCGCGACGTTGTCGAGATTTTGCACGGCTGGTCCGCCGGCGCCAAGGCGGGCCTGCGGGGTCAAAGTGCTGTCGTTCGCGGAGATCGAACGGCCCCAGCGGTATTCACCACCCATTTTGAAAGCGTGTACGCCTTTGGTCCAACTGAGCGTGTCGCCGTACGTGTACAGGATACTGTCTGCGCTGCGATTCGTACCCTGGCCCGCGGCCCAGTCCACGACATTGCTTTCGAAGAGATTCGTTCTCACTTGAAGCGGTATGCCGTTGTATTTCGGCAGGAGCTTGAATGCCTCTTTACCCTGCTCGCCGGTTTCTACTTTCTCTTCTTCCGGAGTAAAACCTGAAGGCCTCCCCACGTACCATGGCGGCCGGCTGAGTTTGGCTTCCGATTTCCGCCCCACGCGAAGTTCATTCACGAGACTCGAAGAGAGCGTGGACACGAAGGATGCGGTGAACAACCTCGGGTCCTTCCAGTTCACTCCGTTGTACCCGCCGGGCCAATTGGTAATGCCGGCCTGCGTGGCCATGTTCCGGCCGCGTTCCCATGTGTAGACCACGCTGAGCTTGTGATTGGAACTGAAGTTGTGGTCGAGACGCGTGTTGAACTGGTCGCGGTTGGTGTCGTTTCCATTGGAGCCGGCGAGGTCGTAGCCGTCGACGCGACGCGTGAATCGGATGCCGGCCGTATTGAGGCCGTCGCCAACGGTGTAATCGTTCGGTGCCGGCATTCGTGAGATAAGCGTGTTCTGAATAAAACCGGTCGGATCGAATCCTGGCCGGTTAGAGTCGCGGTTGAACACGCTGACGGACTGAAGATCGCCTGTGGCATTTGCAGGTTTCACTGGATTGCCACTGCGGTCGACCACCGGGTTGAGCCCGGTCGCATTCTGATTATCGACTCCTGGGAAAAACCGGAAAATGCCCTGCCGTGCCAGCGGCGTCAGCACGTTGCCTACGAAAGTCTGGCGGATCGCGTATCGCTGCTCGTCAACGAGGACGAAGAAGAACGTCTTGTTCTTGATGATGGGCCCACCGAAACGCACGCCGAATTGGTTTCGGTTCTCGTAATCCTTCGGGACGCCATTAAAGTTGTTGAACCACTTGCTGGCATCGAGTGCCGAGTTGCGGTTCGTCCAGAACGCGCTGCCGCGGAACTGGTTCGTTCCCGAGCGTGTCACCATCTGCACCTGGCCGGAACCGCGTCCAAACTCGGCATCTACCGGTGCGGTAATGATGCGGACCTCCTCGACGAGGTCGGGACTGGTATACGTGCTGGTCAGAGCACCGTAGTTGTATCGCCCGTCGGTGACATTGAAGCCATCTCGCGTCACATTCACCGCGCTGAGCCTGCCGCCCGCAAAGTTGCCGTCGAAGTTGTCCTCGGTCGGGCCTGTGTTACCCGTGGTGGCGAGTAGATCCATCACATTGCGGCCACCGAGGGGAAGATCGCGAACCTTGTATTCGGGAAGCACCGTTCCTACCGAAGATGACGACGTGGCGATGAGCGTATCGGCGGCAACGCTCACCTCAACTGCCTGCGCCACCGCGCCGACCTGTAATGTGAAGTTGATCCGGACCTGCTGCGAGACTCCGAGCGCGACCGCACTGCGGGTCTGAGGCTGAAACCCGGGGAGTTCCGCGGTCACGTTGTAAGTTCCAGTCTGAAGACTGGCGAATTGATAGGCCCCGGCTTCATTGCTCAAAACGGTCGTGACGATGCCGGTTCCAGTGTTCGTGGCCGTAATTGTCACGCCAGGAATCAAAGCGCCGGAGGCGTCGGAAATCGTTCCACCTAAAGTAGCGTTGCTTGTTTGTGCGAATGCGAGAACGGACAGACAGAGAAATATCAGCGTTACCGCCGCCGCTCCTTTCTTTCTCATTGATGTTCCTCCACTGTTGTAGCGGAGAGGAAACACAAAATCCCTCTCCGCAAAAATCGTTTTTCCGAATCGGGACATGTAGTACGAATTTGTTTGGCGAGATTATAACGGGAAATAGCCGCGAATTACGCGAATTACGCAAATGGGGGCGTCAAGAGTCTTTGATGCGCCCATTTGCGTAATTCGCGGCTATTTTCCTTGTCGTGCAGCTACGACGCATTTTGCACAATTCCTTGACGACTGCGGCAATGCCGACCTAAAGTCAGGCTCAAAAAGAAAGGTGGCGTTACATGAGGCATTTGCTTCTCACAGTCGTCGCGCTGGGATTTGTTCTGAGCGCTGATGCGTTCGCGCAGCAGCGTGCTGAAAAGAGCAACATGGAACTGGTCGGCTCCAACGACCTTCAGGCCCGGAGCTCGTACCAGCCCGTCATCCACAAACAGGGTAACCGGTGGATTGCCTACGTCGGGCACCATGGCGGTATGGCGCTCAATCCGCTCACCGGCAAGCAGGAACCCAACGGAACGTCGATTATCGACGTCACCGAACCCAAGCAGCCGAAATACCTCGCGCATATTCCAGGCGAGCCAGGCGGCGCCGGCGAAGCGGGAGGCGCACAGATGGTGCGTCTGTGCAACGGCAGCGATTTGCCGCGCGCGGACAAGAACAAGGTATATCTGTTGCGCAGCTACGGCACGTCCGGTCACGAAATCTGGGACGTGACCGATCCCGCGAAGCCAAGCCGTGTCACCGTTGTCGTCAGCGGGCTTCGCGACACACACAAAAGCTGGTGGGAATGCGACACCGGGATCGCTTACATCGTCTCCGGTCCTCCCGACTGGCGTACGCGCCGCATGACGAAGATCTATGACTTGAGCGACCCCTCGGAGCCATCGTTCATTCGCGACTTCGGCTTGCCCGGCCAGCAGCCAGGCTCGACAGGCCCGGTTCCGACCGACTTGCACGGGCCTTTCTCCACCGGGCCGAAAGGCAATCGCGTGTACTTCGGCTATGGCACTGGGGCGAGCGGCATTATACAAATCCTCGACAGGGAAAAACTCTTGAAAGGACCCAAGGAACCGACCGAAGCGAATCTGCTATACCCGCAAATCGCCAGGGTCGATCTCCCTGTCGATGCCGGCGCACACACGGCGTTTCCGCTGCTCGGTATGCAAATGACGGAGTTCGCCAACCAGAAACTGCGTCCCGGCGGTGCACCTCCCGCGGAGCACGATCATGACGACGGTCCGCCTTCAAGCAAAACCCAGGCGCGGCGGGACTTCATCGCAGTCGTCGGTGAAACTACGGCGAACGAATGTTTCGAGAACAGGCAGATGGTTCGGATGTTCGATATAACGATCGAATCAAAGCCGGTCGGTATTTCCACCTGGACCGTACCTGAAACGAGCGGCAATTTCTGCAATCGCGGCGGGCGCTTCGGCACGCATTCCTCGAACGAGAATCTCACGCCGATCTATTACAAGCGCGTGCTGTTCATCGCGCATTTCAACGCCGGCGTGCGCGCCCTCGACGTCCGTGATCCTTTCAACCCGAAGGAAATTGGTTATTACATCCCGGCCGTCAACAGCAAAACCGATAAGCGCTGCGTCGGCACAGGCGCAAACGAGCGCTGCAAGGTGGCCATCCAGACGAATAATGTCGAAGTGGATGACCGGGGCTACATCTATATCGTGGACCGGGCCAACACCGGCATGCACATCCTCGAGTTGACGGGCGCCGCGCGCAAGGTTGCCAACTTCCAATAGGAAGCGATCAAAGACTCAATGCGCCCATCTGCGTAATTCGCGTAATTCGCGGCTAATTCCCATCGTCTTCAAGACGAACCAAACGTGAACTACCAGCTGATCATTAAACATCTTCTCGAGACGGCACTCGTGCGCGCGCCCGAACAGGAGATCGTTTACCGCGATCTCCAGCGCTACAGCTACAGCGCATTGAGCAAGCGCGCCGGGCAACTTGCGGATGGGCTGGCGCGCCTGGGAATCAAACCGGGCGACACCATAGGCGTGATGGATTGGGACAGCCATCGTTACCTGGAATGCTACTTTGGGATTCCGATGATGGGCGCCGTGCTGCATACCATTAATGTCCGCCTCTCGCCGGAGGAAATTCTCTACACCATTAATCACGCCGAAGATGATGTCCTTCTGGTGAACCGCGATTTCCTGTCCCTGCTGGAAACCGTGAAAGATCGCATCAAGACGGTGAAGAAGTTCGTGCTCCTCACAGACAGCGCGGAAAAGCCCGAAACTTTGCTCCAGTTCGCCGTCGAGTATGAAGAGTTGTTGAATGCCGGTTCGGGGGATTACGAATTCCCCGACTTCGACGAGAACACAAAAGCCACAACGTTCTACACGACCGCCACCACTGACAGGCCGAAAGGTGTCTGCTATAGCCATCGGCAAGTGGTGCTGCACACGCTGGCGAGCCTGGCTGCGCTGACTATGCCCGCCAGGCAGCAGCGAATTCATGACGCGGATGTGTACATGCCGATCACGCCCATGTTCCACGTGCACGCGTGGGGCATTCCGTATGTCGCAACGGTGCTGGGCGTCAAACAGGTTTATCCCGGCCGCTATGCGCCCGACGTGCTGTGCTCGCTCATCAGGAAGGAGAAGGTCACTTTCTCCCATTGTGTGCCCGCTATACTGCACATGATGCTGAACAGCCCGGCGAGCCGCGAAGTCGATCTGAGCCATTGGAAGATAGTTGTTGGCGGCTCGGCCTTGCCGAAAGGGTTGGCCAGAGCCGCGCTCGATCGTGGCATCGATCTCTTCAGCGGCTACGGGATGTCCGAGACCTGCCCGATCCTGACTCTCGCGCAACTCAAGCCCTACATGCTCGACCGCGACGCCGATGCGCAGGTGGAGATCCGGACCAAAACGGGCCTGCCCATTCCGCTGGTTGATCTGCGGATCGTGGACGACCAGATGAACGACGTACCGCACAACGGCCGCGCGACCGGTGAGGTGGTGGTGCGCGCCCCATGGCTGACCCAGGGCTACGTCAAGGACGCGGAAGGTTCCGAGAGGCTCTGGCGCGGCGGCTACCTGCACACCGGCGACATCGGCCACATTGATCCGGAGGGTTATCTTCAAATCACCGACCGCATCAAAGACATCATCAAGTCGGGTGGCGAGTGGATCTCTTCGCTGGAAATCGAAGACCTCATCTCACAGGTGAGCGGAGTGAACGAGGTCGCCGTGATTGGTGTGAAAGACGAGAAATGGGGCGAACGCCCGCTTGCTATCGTAGTGCTCAGACCGGGTTTTACCTCCCAGGCCGTGGAGAACGAAATCGAGACGTATCTCAAGGCCTGCGCCGCCAAAGGCCTGATCTCCAGCTGGGCCGTGCCGGATCGGGTCGTGTTCGTTGAAGCCATCGCCAAAACCAGCGTGGGAAAAATCGACAAACGGGCTCTCCGTCAACAACACGACCGGAAAGTGTGAAAAAGTTATTCCCCTCCTGTGCCAGGAGGGGAATGCACTGTCCCCTTCCTTTAATCCTGCGGCTGCGCGCCTCGCTGCCCGCGCTCGGCAGACTTTGTATGGGGCCCACGGGTGAGGTGGTTTCCCAGATAATCGCGCCCGTTTTCTTGTCGTAAGCGCGGAGAAGGCTATGATATCGGGAGCACACATCCGAAAGGAGTCATCATGATTTTTCGATCCTTGCAGTCTCTTGTGATGATTTGTCTCTCTGTCGCCATGGTCATGGCACAGACCACGAGCGCCGTCCAGCAGAAGACGCTTCTCGGTTTCGATCGTGAAGGCTCCGACCGTGAGCGTGTGCTTGAAAAGCAGTTCGACTCCTTCCTCAAGAAAGAAAACCTGCGCGAATGGATGAAGCGGCTGTCGGCGCGCCCGCATCACCTCGGGTCGCCCTATGGCAAAGACAACGCGGACTTTATTGCGGGTCTCTTCCGCTCGTGGGGCTACGAGACGGAGATCGAGCGTTTTGACGTCCTCTTTCCAACTCCAAAGACGCGCCTGCTGGAAATGACATCGCCCGAGAAGTTCACGGCAAAGCTGGAAGAGCCGGTGGTCAAAGAGGACGCAACATCCGGACAGAAGAGCGAGCAACTGCCGGTATACAACGCGTATTCGGTGAACGGTGACGTTACGGGTCAACTGGTTTACGTCAACTATGGCGTGCCGCAGGATTACGAGGAGCTCGAGCGCCGCGGCGTGGACGTGAAAGGCAAGATCGTGATCGCGCGCTACGGCGGTTCGTGGCGAGGCATCAAACCCAAAGTCGCCGCCGAACACGGCGCTCTGGGCTGTATCATTTACTCTGACCCGCGCGACGATGGCTTTTTTGCCGGCGACGTCTATCCGAAAGGCGCATGGCGAAACGAGAACGGCGCCCAGCGCGGTTCCGTTGCCGACATGCCTCTCTATCCCGGGGATCCTCTCACACCCGGCATCGGTGCGACTGCGAATGCAAAACGACTCGAAGTCAAAGATGCGCCGACTCTGACGAAAATTCCGGTGTTGCCTGTTTCGTATGGCGACGCGCTTCCGCTGCTGCGCGCGCTGGAAGGTCCGGTAGCGCCCGCCGCATGGCGTGGCGCTCTGCCGATCACATATCACATCGGGCCTGGACGCGCGACCGTTCATTTGAAACTGGAGTTTGATTTCAATATCGTTCCTGCATACGACGTGATTGCCCGCCTTCGCGGCAACGAGCGGCCCGACGAATGGGTCATCCGGGGCAACCACCACGACGCGTGGGTAAACGGCGCCGGCGACCCGATCAGCGGTCTCGTCCCGATGCTGGAAGAGGCACGAGCGGTCAGCGAACTCACGAAAACGGGTTGGCGCCCAAGGCGCTCGATTATTTACGCCGTCTGGGACGGCGAGGAGCCCGGACTGATCGGCTCAACCGAATGGGCGGAAACGCACGCCCAGGAACTGCAAAGCAAGGCCGTGCTCTACCTCAATTCCGACGGGAACTCGCGCGGCTTCCTCTTCGTCGCAGGCTCACATACACTCGAAAAATTCATCAATGACGTGGCGCGGGATGTCATCGATCCTGAGAAGGAAATTGCAGTGTTCGAACGAGCGCGCGCCCGCGCGATCATCACCGGTGACGCCGAACAGAGACGCGAGGCACGCGATCGCGCGGATCTCCGCATCAACGCTCTGGGTTCCGGCTCGGACTACACGCCGTTCCTGCAGCACCTTGGCATTGCATCGCTCAATATCGGTTATGGTGGCGAGGCTGAGAACGATGGAATCTACCATTCGATTTACGATTCGTTCGATCACTACATTCGCTTTTCGGATCCCACTTTTGATTACGGCATCGCGCTGAGCAAAACCGGCGGGCGTGCAGTCCTGCGATTTGCCGGCGCCGGCTACCTGCCGCTGGCATTCTCCAACTTCTCAGACACGATCGGCCGCTATGTCAACGAAGTGACCAAGTTGGCCAATGATGAGCGCGACACGATTGCTGAGAAGAACCGCCGCATTAACGAGAAGACGTTCGAAGCGGTCGACGACCCCACCAAAACCTTTGTGCCGCCAAAGGCCGAGCCTGCCGCGCCCTATCTCAACTTTGCGCCCTTGCAGAACGCTCTCGCCCGTTTGCAGGAGAGCACTCGGAACTACGACAGGGCTATGGTTGAGGCGACGTCCGGAACCCGCCTGCAATCCAGCGACGTTCAGCAATCTCTTGACGACGCGCTCCGCCAGGTCGAACTCGCCATGATTACGGAGCGCGGCCTTCCGCGGCGGCCCTGGTTCAAGCATCAAATCTACGCGCCGGGTTTCTACACCGGCTATGGCGTAAAGACACTGCCCGGAATCCGCGAGGCCATCGAGCAGCACAAATGGGACGAAGCGGGCGAGCAGATCGGCATTGTCGCCGCAACACTCGAGCAAACCGCCGCTCAAATCGACCGTGGGACGGCGATACTCAATACCGATCGTTAGTGAGTCCGTTGAAACCCGGCCGTCAATTATGCTAGCATATTGATAGCAAGGAAGGGAACATGCCCAGCATCCTGGTCAGAGACCTCGATCCCACCACCATAAAACGATTGAAAGCCCAGGCGGCGCGCAATGGACGATCGTTGCAGGCTGAGGCCAAGGCAATCATCGAACGCGGGGCCCAGGAGAAAACTATTGCAGAGCTGCAGCGGCAGGCCAAGGCATTCAGTAAGCGATTCGAGGGACGGAAAATGACAGATACCGTCCGTCTTATCCGTGAAGACCGCAGGCGGTGAGCGACTTCATTGTGGACGCGAGCGTGGTCGCCAAGTGGCTTCTGGCTGAAGCTGACAGCGACCTCGCCCGATCCGTAATCGCAACGCACAATTATCTCCGCGCGCCGGACCTGTTGGTTTCCGAACTCGCTAATGTGCTTTGGAAGAGAACGTCTCGGAAGGAAATAACCGCTCAGGAAGCGACATCCATGATCGAGATTCTGCTGCGCGATTATCTCGATGTGAAAGTGCGGCTCCTGCCCGCCCGGATACTCGTGGAGCAAGCAATGAGGATCGCTGTGGCGGAGCGTCAAACTGTCTATGACTGTCTCTATCTCGCGTGTGCCGTGCAGGCTCGATGTCGCTTGATTACCGCCGATGATCGGTTCGTCCGATCCATTAAGAGCCCGCAGCTAAAACAACACATCGCCTCGCTGAACGATCCCGCACTCGAACTCTAATTCGGGGACAGACGTATAAATCACCTAATCAGGTGATTTATGCGTCTGTCCCCGAATTATGGAGTTCAGTGGAAAAGTGTATTAAGATCGCGCACAATTTCACTACGCTATAGATAAATTTCACTACGCTATAGATAAAGGTGGTCTTCAAAGGAGACATAGATGAGACATCGATTTCCAGCATCCACAGGCGTACTTGCGGTCGCGATCGCCATGGTCGCCCTGGCATCGATGCCGGTTGCCGCACAGGCTCCGAAAGCCGGGGCAAGACCCGCACCAACGACGCCCGCGGCCAAACCCTGGACGCCGCCCAAGACAGCATGGGGCGATCCGGACCTGCAGGGTATCTATACCAGCGATGACTATATTGGTGTGGGCCTCCAGCGAAACACGCAGTTCGGAGACAGACTGTACCTGACCGACCACACAGCTCAAAACCCAGGCCGCCAATGATCTTCAGGAGACCGTTAATCCGAACGCCCGCGTCGGCACCGGTCCTCCGGGCCACTGGGGCGAGCGGGCCAAGAGACCGCCGAAACAAACCTCACTCATCGTGGATCCGCCGAATGGGCGGCTGCCCGAGACAACAGCCGAGGCAAAAACAAGAAAGGTCGGAATCGGCGCCGGCGAGAACGACCCGAAGGCCGATTCGTGGGAAGACTTCACCTACTACATCCGTTGCATCACCCGCGGCGTGGCGGGTTCGATACTCCCTGTGATCTACGGCAACGGAACCCAGATTGTGCAAGGGCCTGGATACGTCGCCATCATGCATGAGATGGTCCACGAAGCCCGTATTATTCCCCTGGACGGAAGGCCCCATGTGGGATCGAACATCCGCACTTATATGGGAGATTCGCGCGGCCGCTGGGAGGGCAGTACGCTCGTCGTCGAAACCACAAACTTCCTGCCGAACAAGACCGGACTGGGCGGTAACGGTGGTGGTGTGCCCCTGAGCGACTCTGCCCGCCTGGTGGAACGGTTTACGAAAACCGCTCCCGACACGATCAGTTACGAGCTCAACGTCGACGATGAGAAGACGTATGTGAGACCCATTAAAATCACTTTCCCCATCAAGCAGGAACCCGGCTATCAGCTCTTTGAATACGCATGCAACGAGGGAAACCTTGGCATGCATAATCAGCTGAGTGCGGCTCGGGCGCTGGAAAAAGCCGCGGAGGAGGCTGCAAAGAAGAAATAACGCGGGCTTTAGCCCGCGACTACATTGGGGGACAGCGCTTCCTTTCGCCCGAATGTAGTCGCGGGCTTTAGCCCGCGTTCAACGCGATAATTCTTTCGTTTTCAGCAGGATCAAGGTATAAAGATCCAGTATAAGTGGTGTAAATCTGCAGTCAAATTTCCAAGGAGCTGAGTATGTCCTGGAGAAGCCTGGCTCTCGCTGGTTTCATGGCAGGGACGCTTGCCATGACCGCCTCGATGCGAGCGACAACACCGGGGGAAGAAAAGGATTCCACGGCCGTCACTTTTAATAAAGACGTTCTTCCGGTTTTGCAGAAGAACTGTCAGTCTTGCCATCGTCCGGGCGAAATCGCCCCGATGTCATTCCTCACTTACAAGGACGCACGGCCATGGGCCAAAGCGATCAAGGCTGCTGTCGTCAGCCGGAAGATGCCACCCTGGTTTGCCGATCCGAAGTACGGTCACTTTGCCAATGATCGGACGTTGAGCGACTCCACCATCAGCACGCTCGTTGCGTGGGCGGACAATGGCGCCCTGGAAGGCGACGCGAAGGACGCACCGCCACCGGTGACTTTCGTGGACGGCTGGAGCTTCAAGCCGGACATGATCATTGAAATGCCGAAGGACATTCCGCTGCCGGCGACCGGCACCATCAACTACAAGAGCATCCTCGTCAAGGTGAATTTTCCGGAGGATCTGTGGGTAGTTGCCGCTGACCTGCGTCCGGGCAATGCCGCGGCGGTGCACCACATGAGAGCGATCGTCCGGCCGCCGGGCTCCACGTGGATGAAGGACGCCGAGCCGGGTGTGGCGTACGAAGGCGGTGATCCGGAAGTTGGCAGACAGGGAGAAGGCACCGACCTGTTGGGCAAGTTCAATCCTGGACTGGGCGGGCAGGACTTCAGCATGTTCGACTCCGCGAAGTTCGTGCCGAAGGGGTCCGACATTGTATTCAGCATGCATTACACGGCAACCGGAAAAGCCACGACGGACAGGTCGAAGCTTGGGCTTGTATTCGCTAAGAAGGCGCCGAAGCTGAAGTACTACGTCAGTGACGGCCCAACAGCCTCGAACCTCGCTATTCCAGCGGGCGACAGCAATGCCGAGGTCGTTTCCGAGATGACGGCCCAGGCCGACACACAGCTCGTGTACCTGCAGCCGCACATGCACCTGCGAGGGAAAGACTACGAAGTGCGCCTCATTTCCCCGTCCGGCGAATCCAAAACGATTTTCAAGGCGAAGTGGGATTTCAACTGGCAGCTTGGGTTTGATCTCGAGAAGCCGCTTCCGATAGCCAAGGGAACGCGTATCGTGGGAATCGCGCATTTCGACAATTCTGCCAACAACAAGTACAACCCGGATCCGGCGAAACTGGTTGTTTGGGGACCCCAGAATTGGGAAGAGATGCAGAACTGCTTCATGGGTTTTCTGGTCGATCCCAATCTCAAGAACCCAAGAACACTGTTTAGGGCAACCGGGCCGAGCCTGCTGCCCCGGGGCACGTCAGGGCCAACCCTGAGTACGTTGGTATCGAACTAAAACTGTAGCGGTGTATGGAGAATCAGCCGCGAATGACGCGAATTACGCGAACGGCGCAATAAATGATCATTTATTGCGCCGTTCGCGTAATTCGCGTCATTCGCGGCTGATTCTCCATACACCCCCAATACCGTGGAACTCCCATGTCCAAACTTCCAGACCCTGACCAAACACGTCGCTCATTTCTCAAATTTCTGGCGGGCAGTCCTCTGTTTGCGGCAATGCCCTTTCAGGACGACTACGTTATCAAGAATCCCGCGGAAGCAATCAATGTCCTGGAATTCGAAGCGGCGGCACGCAAAGCACTACCGCCGGCACATTGGGGATACCTCTCCACCGGCACGGACGACGACGCGACGATCCGCGCCAACCGCGAGGGTTTTTCTCACTATCAACTGAGGACACGGCGCCTGGTCAACACCACCAATATCGACATGAGCGTCGATCTGTTCGGAACGAAATGGGAAACTCCGATCGTGCTGGCCCCGAGCGGAACTCTTTTCCATCCCGAAGGGGCAACGGCCGTAGCGCGAGCGGCACAGACGCAAAAGACGCTTCAAATTCTGGGCGGCGTGCAGGAGCAGACCCACCACATCGACGAAGTGATGAAGGCTCGCGGCGGGCCCGTCTGGTACCAGCTCTACGCATCGCAGAACATGGACATGACGCTGCAGACCGTCAAACGCATCGAGAGCGCGGGTTGCCCTGTGCTGGTATGGACTGTCGATATTCTCGGCGGGCGAAATCTCGAGACAGCGCAGCGGTTGAGGCGTCTCGACACGCGCCAATGCATGAGTTGTCATGACAGGGATCCGCAGGTCCGGCCGGGCCAGGCAGGCCGGAACACGTTGACCTGGGACACGCTGCGCCGGCTGAAAGACGCCACGCGAATGAAGGTTCTCGTGAAAGGAATCGAAAGCCCCGAAGACGCGGATCTGTGCGTTCAGAGCGGCGCCGACGGAGTCATCGTTTCCAATCACGGCGGACGATCCACCGAAAGCGGCCGGGCAACAATCGACAGTTTGCCGGAAGTGATTCAAGTCGTGCGCAACCGTATTCCTGTTCTGGTCGATGGCGGTTTCCGCCGCGGGACCGACGTCTTCAAAGCGCTGGCATTGGGTGCCCGCGCCATCTGTATCGGCCGGCCGTACATGTGGGGAGTCGCCGCCTTCGGCACACCCGGTGTTGAAACCGTGCTCGCCATTCTCCGCCGCGAATTCAATCTCGTCATGGCCCAGTGCGGAAAACACTCTATCGCGGAAATCACTCCAGCTTCGATTGTGCACGCGGGCAGATGAAGTAAAAAGAGAGTGAACAAGTCCCGGCCCGCCCCGGCCGTGCGATCTCAAAGGTTGGGGCGTTTCATTTTGATTCTGTTCGCAACTCCATTCGCCGCCATCGGTGTGACTGCCATCGGTGTTGGGCTATACCGCCTGGCCGACGGGCGCGTGACGGAAGCCGCAGGAACGTTGTTTCTCGGACTGGTGTTCGCTGGGATCGGTTTTGGCCTCATCGCTGCCGGCAGGTCGGGACAAAAAGAAGAGCGAAAGAAGCAGCAACTCCAGTCCGCACATCCCGATGCGCCCTGGATGTGGCGCGACGACTGGGCCGCCGGTCACATTTCGAGTTCGGCGAGGACATCGATGGCGGCTGCATGGGGGTTCGCAATTCTTTGGAATTTCATGTCCACGCCTCTGTTGTTTGTTTTTGCCGGAATATGGAAACAGAGTCGGGCCGCACTGATCTTTCTGTTCTTTCCGCTTGTCGGAGTGTGCCTGCTGGTTTGGGCGATTCGACTGTCAATGGAGTTTCGAAAATTCGGCGGCTCCGATTTCGTGATGTCCAGTATCCCGGGAGTCGTGGGAGGCAAGCTCAGCGGATCGATTTATGCGGCTTTCAATCCTCGTTCCCCGAGATCCGTCACATTGAAGCTGACGTGTCTTCATCGAGTCGCCGGCGGATCGGGCGACGATCGGAGTGTCCGTGAAAATATCCTTTGGCGGGATGAACGCACTTTGGAAGTCGGAGAAGCTGAAGCGGGTCCGTCGGGCTCGCGAATTCCCGTGCTGTTTCGAATTCCATCGGATGCCACCGAAACGAACATCAATAACATGGACAACGCGGTTCTGTGGAAGCTGGATGTTCATGCGGATATGCCCGGACTCGACTACGCCGCGCAGTTTGATGTTCCGATCTTTCGAACCAAAGACAGTTCTCTCTCCGAGGATCAGCCCCAAACCGTCGAGCCGCCGCAGAACTCACGAATCCGCGTTCAACCGGCTGCGGGCGGTACGGAGTTTATATTTCCTGCGGCTCGTAACCCTGGTGTGGCGGCGAGCGTGACGCTGCTGTTGCTGATCTGGTCTGCTGGAACCTGGTTTTTCGCCTCTTTCCTGGGGCCTTCCGTTATCGTTAGCATCTACATCGCATTTTTCCTCATCGGAGATATCGTGCTCCTGCTGGCCGTGATCATGATGTGGTTCGTCAGCGATCGGGTCGCGATTGAAGCCGGACGCGTGACGATACGCCGAGGTTTCCTCGGCATAACCTGGTCGCGCCGCATCGCCTGCGCGGATGTTTCGGATTTGAAGCTGAATGTCGGAATGCAGATGGGGGGTGGATCAGGGACACCGTACTACGACATTCAATTGATCTGTCGTGACGGCAGAAAACGAACCGCGGGCAGACAGATTCGAAATAAACGCGAAGCTGTCTGGCTGATGCATCAAATGAAGCAAGCTATCCGCGCCTGAGCGGATGCCCCGGGTTTTAACGCTGTCGTTTTGAGAACAGCACCTGGCTCAGCCCTTTTAGCACCAACTGGCCCAGCACAAGCGCTGAGACTGTAGATATTCCAAGAACTGCGGCTTCCACGAAGATGTTTTCAAGTACGTCTACCACTTTTACTGCTCTTTGTGTCAAGTTGCTGGATCGATCGTCACAGTCTTGACATGTCGACCTGGTTAGCCTCCATGCCACCTGCAACTTATCGTCGCTAGCTGTTTTTCTTGCCACTCCTGGCGCGAGAGGTTCTGCACATGGGGTGCCAAAGGGAAGGGGGCCGGCTTGATTGCGGAGGCTGTTATTCCCCTCCTTGCAAAGGAGGGTGGCCGCGCCACTAAGAGAAAGATCCCATTCCGATTTGGCGCGGCCGGGGTGGTCAGTTTGGCGAAAACGTAGGCGTGCCGAACTGACCACCCCGTCTGCGCCGCTTCGGTGGCTTCGCGTCTTTTATCTTAAGGCGCAGCCACCCCTCCTCTCCGAGGAGGGGAATACGTGGCAACGAGTTCGGGCGGTTTAAGCGTTCTGCGCCGTCCGGCGCCGGCTGAGGAACACCCAGCCGAGTACGCCGATCAGGGGACACAGGGCGATAATCCAGAACATCAAAGAATACTGTTGCTGGTCGACCAGCCGGCCGAGTCTTGGTGAAAGCAGCGCATTCGCCAGTGCAAACGACGCGGATGCGATTCCGGACATCATTGCCGCCTGTTCGCGCGGGAACGCGTATGAACCTACTTTCAAGGCCACCATCTGAAATCCACCGCCAATGAACGCTCCCCAGGAAATGAGCAGCATGGCGAGCATCACCGAACTGGTCCACGTGGTTAAGCCAAAGGCTAAAGAAAACACCGTCAGCAGCGCGAATAACCAGACGGCCCGTGGATTATCAGCAGCAAAGCGGTCGGCCACCCAGCCCCAGAGGAAATAACCGATGGCCCAGGCGAGCGGCGGCATCCATAAAATGCTGCTCAATTCCGCTTGTGACACATGCATGCCGCGGGTGAGATACAGGGGAATGATTGTCAGGATTGGACCGGGAGCCACGGCCGGCAGAGCATAGCTGGATACGAGAGCCCAAAAGCGGCGTTCGAAAGGATTCGGCCATGTGATTTTCTTCGGCGTGTGCTCACGCTTCGGCAAGTATGGAGGCCGGCTTACCGCGAGCCACAGGAGGATCCAGGCAACTCCCAATAGGCCGCTGAGGAAGAAAGCCGCTCTCCATCCAAACCGCAAACCGATGGGGATGACGATTAACGGGGTAACGATCGCGCCGATGGTTCCACCGCTGAAGGATGTGGCGATCCCGCGAGCACGAAGATTGGACGGGAGCGACTCTACAGCGGTTCGCAAACCACCCGGAAAGGTGGCGCCCTCACCCAGGCCCAACAAGCCGCGGGCAAATGAAAATCCCCAGAACCCGGACATCAACCCGTGCGAAGCGCTCGCAATGCTCCAGAGCGTAACGGCGGCGACCATGCCTAAGCGCAGGCCGAGGTAGTCCAGCAGCGAGCCCCAGAGGAGATTTCCTACGGTATACACGTAAAAGAAGAAAGAAAATGCGGTGCCGTAATCCTGGCCTGAGAGCCCTGTCTCTCTGAGAATGGTCGGAGAGAGCACCGCCAGGACCTGGCGATCCACGAATGCCAGCCACGAACAGGCGGCCATCGCCATACACGGAATCCACATTTGCCAGCTCACGGCACGATCCGAAGGAGTCGGGGCTGCGGGCGTTTTTACGCCGGTAGTCGTTGACATGGAAACCTCCTCTTAAGGAACCCTTTCGACTTTTTGAGAATCTGCCGAGCGCACGACGGCTTCGGTCACAGCGGCGCCGTGAATCATTTCTTCAACAGGAATCGGAAAGGCTGGACCGCCGCTTGCCGCCTTCGCGAACGCTTCCAACGTAACGCGGCCCGCGTCGAGCGTCTCGGCCTGCCAGACTTCGGCTTCGCCCTTCGTCGGCTGGAACCTGCAAGTACCAAACAGCCGGGTGCGCCTTTCTTCGGAAGAAGCGCCGGCAACGTGCGTCATACCTTCCAGCCGGACCCATCCCTTGGAACCAAACACCTGGAAACTGAATCCGGGTCCGGTTGCGGTGATCGTGCCGAGATAGCCGGACATGCCTTCCTTCATCCGAAACAGTATCGATGTCGTGTCGTCGCTGTCCACTTCCACGACGCGCCGGAAGCTCTGGCAAAAGACGTGGTCGATCGGCCCGCACAGGTCGATCATGCCGTCAATCGCATGAACACCCATTGGCGTGAGCCCGCCACAAGGCGTTTCTTCACGATGGGCGCGCCATTGGGTTGGCTTGAGCAGGAGCGCATTGGGAAATGTCATGGTCGCCTCGACGTGAAGGACCGTACCGAGCGCGCCCGAACGAATGCGCTCCCGAAGCTTTGTCATTTCCGGGTGAAAGCGGCGGTTGTAGCCAAGACCGAGCGCGACCCCCGCTTTGCGAACCGCGTTGACGGCTGCCTCCGCCTCACCTTTGACCAGTGCGAAAGGCTTCTCGCAGAAGACGTGTTTGCCCGCCTGCGCCGCAGCAATTACCTGGCGTGAATGCATGGAGTGAGGAGTACACAACACGACGGCCTGAACATTCGGATCCGTAAGCAGCGTTTCGAAGTTTTCGGCGAGGCGCAGTTTGTGACTATCGGCGAATGCCTTGACCTCGGGAGACACCGTGCGTGTCGCGCCCGCCACGAAACGGATGAAGTCGCTTCCCTGAGCGGACTCCACCACCGTCCTTCCCCACCATCCGAGCCCGACCATGGCTGCATTGATCATCGTTATTACCCCTTGATTTGTCCCTTGAAGTTTGCCTGTGGCGCGTAGTGTAGAAAGGTTGCTCGTAGGTTGACAAGTGGTTTGCTGAGGAAGTTAAATTGAGCCCCAAATTCGAACGATAACAGGGCCCAGGAACTTATCGCTGGAAACGTGTCGAGCCCATGGGGTAACGTTGTCCCGAAAGAACCTCCGGAGGTATCCGATATGACTATTGCAGTGAGGAACAGGACGTTGGCCGTAATTGCAGCGACTCTTGGAATCTTCGCGCTTGTCGTGCCGATGTTTGCGCACCACGGCACCAATATTTCCTACGACCGATCCAAAATGTGGACTTCCAAGGCAGTCGTCACCGAATTCCGGTACGTCAATCCGCATCCCCAACTTTTTTTCGATGTGACCGATGAGAAAGGCAACGTCACAAATTGGGGCGCTGAGCTGCTGCCGAATCCCGCCCAGCTGATCAAGAACGGATGGAGCAAAAAACGTTCAATGGAAGCACTGATGCCGGGAACCGTCATCACGGTCACTATTTCTCCTTCCAAAGCCGGCGGCGTTGTCGGTCTTCTTATAAAAGCCGTGAACGATAAAGGCGAAGAGCTGGTACCCGGCGGTGGCGGCGGTCCTGCTCCGACCACCCCATAACAAGGAGATCGTCATGCGAAATCGTTTCGTAATCCTGATCGTTGCCCTGGTGGCTCTGTTGATCTTTTCCCTGGTGATTGTCGCCCAGAACCGCGGCGGCCGGGGCGGGCAGGCGGCTGCACCGGCGCCCGACAATCGGCCGTTCAACGCGAAGGATCTGGCTGGGATTTGGAGTCGCAATTCCAACGGGTATGGCGGCGGCGGGACCTGCCGCGACTGTGGAGACCGCGGCTTCGGCAACAACGTTCCCCCCTTTACGCCTCTCGGCCAAAAGATGTTCGATGCGAACAAACCGTCCTACGGACGCGCCCTGGGAACTGACGACGCGAAAGCTCACCCCGAGGAACATATCGGGAGGCGCAGAGCGGTCCCACCGGCAAACGGCACCGACCTGTATCAGTCATGCAATCCGCAAGGCGTATCGCGCGCGCTCATCTATCCGGATCCGGTCGAATTCATCGTGCTTCCGGACAGGATCGTTCAAAATTTCGAATGGACCTATTCCATCTGGACGGATGGACGGCCGCTTCCGAAGGAAATTGACCTGGCCCGATGGTGGGGATACTCGACCGGCCATTGGGAGGGAGACACTTTGGTCGTCGATTCGATCGGCCATGACGACAGAACCTGGGTCGATCATTTCGGCTATCCGCACAGCGATCAAATGCACCTTCAGGAGCGATACCACCGCACGAGCTACGACACGCTTGAACTGAATATGTGGATCGAAGACCCGTTGGTTTACAGGGGACGCTGGAATGCGGACGTCAAGAAATTCAAGCTGCTGGCCAAAGACGCCATTAAGACGCCCGAAGGTTGGACGGGAATTCTCGAAGACCTCTGCGCTCCCGTGGAATATCCGGGATCCCGCGGGCGGTGTGCTGCATAAATAGACTGTAGCGGCGGTCTATGACCGCCGGCGATGCCTCATTTGCGGATCGTCGGCGGTCATAGACCGCCGCTACAGTTATCGAGCCCCGATCTTCTGTAATTTCTCCTCGAACTCCACTTCACGCGCCGCAGACAACGCGGCGAAGATATCTCGATTCAGCCAAGGCCTGTTGTCTGCCCTGAGTTTTGCCATGCGCTCGGTTATCGTGAGGTTTGGAGCCTGATTCAGTGTTCCCGACCAGCCGTAGGCGCCCGTCTCCAGGTAGATGTCCACTGGAAGCACCTTGCGAAATGTCTCGAGGTTGTGCCGGACGGAAGCCTCGGTAATGTAGGCCCCGCGGCTCAGATCCTCCGGATATTCCCAGCAGCAGAACTCGAAGACTCTGTAATCGCGATTCCCTTCTCGAACCGTATACAAGAAGCTCGTCGATGATGCACTGTGCCCGGGCATCAAATACGCAGTCACGGTCAAAGGTCCCACTTTGATCACATCACCATCAAAAAGTGCGCGGTCCACTTTGACGGGTGGATATTGATTTGCGCCGGCGGGTTGAAATTGGTTCGGATTGGGCTGCGGGGCTCCCTGGCCCTGGCCTTGTCCGCGCGGCGCCGGCGGGATGTTCGGCACTGCTGCTCCGGCTGGAAGCGCACCGCCATGTTCCAGGAAAGGAATCTCGGCAAACCCGGCCATCACCGCCGCACCGCTCTTTTTCTTCATGTATGAGGCGGCGCCGGATTGGTCTCCGTGATTGTGGTTCAGGAGAATGGCCTTGATATCGGTCATCTTGAATCCCAACTTCTCGATATTCTTCTCGACCGATTCCGCTGCGACCGCGTAACCGGCCCCAAACATGACGTGTCCTTGCGGCGACGTCAGCAGGTACACCTCTCCGTTGGAGACTCCGGCAAAATAAAGGTTGCCCATGATCTTGAAAGGCTCAGCGGGCCCGCTGGGATTCGTGATCTGCTGGCGAATTTCGAGCGATTTGGCAGCCAGCTGTTTACCGAGTTCGACAGCTCTGGCCGTGAACGGCGGTTTAGGCAAGATGGCAGTCTGCGCTTGAATGAATGCCCAGCAGGTGGCAATCAATAAAGCAGTGAGCAGGAAATTTCGACGCATCGATTCGTCCTCCCGAATTGACACCAAATGGCGGCCTGCGTATTCTACGGCGACGGAGCATCAGGATGAAAAATAAACTCGTTGCTTTACTCGTTACGGCTGGTCTGCTGGCATCAGGAGCCGCAGCCTATGCGCACCACTCCTTTGGATCGACCTACATCGTCGAGAAGCAGGTCACTCTTGAAGGAAGTGTTATACAAATCTCATATCGTTCTCCGCATTCCTTCTTTTTCATCGAGGTTCCCGATGAGAACGGTCAGACCCAGAAATGGTCCATCGAGGGAGCCGCTCCCGGCCAGCTCGCCCAGGCCGGCGTGGCCAGAGACACCTTCAAAGTTGGCGATCACGTGATCGTGATCGCCAATCCTTCGCGCAGTGCCGACAGCTATCGGGGACGCATGATCAAGATCACTCGCCCCTCTGACGGGAAGACCTGGGGCGGACGCGCCGGCGAAGTGGTGGACTGATTCAGCGAAGAGCCACAAAAGAAGAAGACTAGCCGCGAATGACGCGAATTACGCAAACGGCGCAATAAATGGTCGTTGATGCGTAATTCGCGTCATTCGCGTCATTCGCGGCTAGTCTCCCGAATTGACATCAAAACAAGCCCGGCGTATAGAAAAGACAAGTTTCCCAGGCGAATAGGAGGTTTGAGATGAGGCATGGATTTGTTGCAGTCGTGACTGCGGTCGTGTTGCTGGCGCCTGTGCTTGCAGCCAGCCAGACCTGGAAGCCGCCACGAACACCCTGGGGTCATCCGGATCTGCAGGGCACCTGGGATAACCATAGCATTACGCCCCTGGAGCGGCCGGCCAGGTTTGCCGGCAGGGAGTTTCTCACTCAGGAAGAAGTGGCAGAACTCGAAAAGAGGGCGATTCAAGACAACACGGATGAAGCACGATTCGGGGATAAGGTCAGGGATGTGGAAGCGGCGTATAACGATTTCTGGTGGGACCGGGCAACGAACGTCGTCAAGACGCATCGCACGTCGTTGATTGTGGACCCGCCGGACGGCAAAATTCCTTCTCTGGTGCCCGAAGCGCGGAACAGACAAGGGGAAGTCGAGCTGAGCTATCGGCCGTTGCGAGCCACGGGCGGGTTCGAGGCCGGCCGGGGCGCGGACTCGTGGTTCGACCGCAGCCTGTGGGAGCGTTGTATCACGCAGGGTCTCCCGAGGATTTCCAGTGCCGCGTACAACAGCAATATCCAGATTGTGCAGGGTCCGGATCGCGTGATCATTCTCTACGAAATGATTCATGAAGCTCGAGTCGTCCCGTTGGACGGGAGTCCGCATCTGGACCAGCGCATCCGCCAGTACCTCGGCGACTCGCGCGGCCATTGGGACGGCAACACACTGGTCGTCGATACGACGAATTTCACCGACAAGACGAACTTCAGAGGTTCGACCAGCGGCTTGCATATGATCGAGCGCTTCACGCGTCTCGATCCCGACACGATCAATTACGAAGTCACATTCGAGGATCCAACAACCTGGACGAAACCCTGGACGGCCGCAATTCCCTGGAGGAAGAGCCAGGGCCGGATTTTCGAGTACGCCTGTCACGAGGGAAATTACGGAATGACGGGTATCCTGAATGGCGGCCGCGAAGAAGAGAAGGCATCGCGCTGAAAAGGGCACTGCCATTGTTGGACGAACGCGGACTAAACGGAGGGAGACAACATGAAGTTCGGTTTGAGAGGAATAACAATCCTGTGCCTGGTGTGGGCAGCTTCCGCAAACGGTCAGGCTGGGCAGGAAC
>QHXD01000047.1:1683-7890 GCA_003223895.1 Acidobacteriota bacterium | reverse complement strand
AGTTTTTAAGAACGTCCAGATTCTCAAAGGGATTCCCGTTGACGAATTCATGGACACCATGGGCATGTTTGCTGCCGCCACAAGCATGAACTGCACGGACTGCCATACTTCGGACAGCACGGCAAGCTGGGAAAAGTTTGGCGCCGACACCCCGATGAAGCGGACTGCGCGCAGGATGATGCTGATGGTGAACACTCTCAACAAGAACAGTTTCGCGGGAGCGCGCGCTGTGACCTGCTATACCTGCCATCGCGGCGACCAGCGGCCCAAGGTCATACCGAGCCTGGCGGTGCAGTACGGTGTCCCTTCAGAAGATCCAAATGAGATTGAGATTGTTCCCGTTCGCGGGGCTCCTTCGGTTGATCCCGTCTTCGACAAATATATCCAGGCAATCGGCGGCGCGCAGCGGCTGGCCGCTCTGACTAGTTTTGCTGCGAAGGGAATTTACTCGGGATACGACACAGATCATGCAAAGGTCCCTGTAGACATCTTCGCCAAAGCTCCGAATCAGCGCACGACCATCGTTCATGCGCCCATTGGCGACAGCGTCAGGACCTACGACGGCCGCGCCGGCTGGATCGCGGCGCCAGACAAGCCGGTGCCGTTGATGCCGCTGACCGGTGGCAATCTGGACGGCGCCAAAATAGATGCGATGGTGGCCTTTCCAGCACGGATCAAGCAAGCCTTCACCCAGTGGCGGTACGGCCCGGCCGCAATCGACGATCGCAATGTCCATGTCGCCCAGGGAATCAACGCCGGACAGCCTCCCGTGAACCTGTACTTCGACGAAGAGACCGGCCTGCTGGTGCGCCTGCTGCGTTACACCGACACGGCAGTCGGCCGCGTTCCCACCCAAATTGATTACAGCGATTATCGCGAGGTCGCCGGAGTGAAAATCCCCTTCAAATGGACGACCACCTGGACCGACGGGCAGGCAACCACAGAGTTGAGCGAAGTGCGTCCGAACGTCCCGATAGACGCCGCGAGGTTCGCCAAACCCGCCCCGGCGCCGCCGCCCAAAGTGCAGTAGCGCCGCCATTCAAAATAAAACTCTTAGAACGACTTATGAGGAAAACTGGAACCAGGCTGATCATTCCTTCACTTCTTCTGCTGACTGCGCTGCTGGCAACCGTCCCGGCGTTTGCCCAGGCTGGCGGCCCCCAGGTGCCGCCGGACCTGGTGGGAGAATGGCGCAGGCTGACGAATCACGAAGATGCGCACGAACGCGGCCCGGGTCCCGACCCAGGCGATACGCTAACCATCTCGGCGACACACCTCAAAGAAAGCTTTATCCGGCGCAATGGCGTACAGGGCAGCTTCCGTCGCACGGTCACCGAGCACGTATCGTTGGACGAGCCGTACATGACGTGGATCCTGATCGTGAACGATGCGGACTATCTGACGGCGCCGCTCATTCGCAGCGTAACGTTTGTGAGAAACCCAACCGGACAGGTGCCTGTATATCCCTGCTCACCCCAGCTCGAGGACTACAAGCCGGACCGCGCGAAGGATTACGTCCCCCACTACCTGCCGGGAACGAACCCGTATCTCACCGAAGTCCCGGTCAAATACCAGGTACCTATCGAAGGCGTTCGCGGAGGGGCTGAGACCGAGTACCCGGAGTTTCAACCAAAAGTGAAGGCGTTGTCGGCGCCCACCGCTCAATTCACGCTGAAACCTGAATACAAGGACGCGTCGACGCGCATCGCCGAGCTTGCCGATGCTCAATCGAGGCGCGAACCAAACTGGAACGATCAAAAGGTCGAGGCGCTGCACGTTCAGGGCAACGTGTATCTGCTGGGCGGGGCGGGCGGCAACATTGCCTTGTCGGCAGGCGAGGACGGAGTCGTGATGATCGACTCCGGCGTCGCCCCGATGAGCGAGAAAGTTCTTGGCGCAATCCAGGCTCTCGCGGAACGCCCGATCATTCCTTTGACCAGATCCAGCAGGGCTTCATACTTTGCCAGCACCTGGCAGAGCACCCACAGTGAAGCACCGGCAGCGATTCGCATGATCATCAATACCAGCGCCGACTCCGATCACACGGGCGGCAATGACAAGATCGCAGGATCGAAGATTTTCCATCCCATCGGCGTCGAAGGCGGCGATCAATCCGGGAGCGAGGTCATCGTCGCGCATGAGAACGTGCTCCAGCGTATGGACGCTCTGAACACTGCCAAGCCGGACACGATTCCCGCGCGCGCGCTGCCGACCACCACCTATTTCTCAGACCGGTACAGGCTCCATCGATTTGTAAACGGTGAGGGAGTTGAAGTGATTCATCTGCCGAATGCGCACTCGGATGGGGACAGCATGATCTACTTTCGTGGCTCCGATGTGATCGTTGCGGGCGATGTCTTCAACAGCGACACGTATCCCGATATTGACGTCGCACACGGGGGTAGTATCCAGGGCGTGATCGAGGCCCTGATCCGCGTGACCGACCTGGCCTATCCCGAGTACATGGGACAGGGAGGCACCATGATTATTCCCGGTCACGGGCACATTTCCGATATCGCCGACGCCGCCTATTACCGCGATATGCTCATCATCGTGCGCGATCGCGTTCAAGACATGATCAAGAAGGGCATGACGCTGCAGCAAATCAAGGCGGCCAAACCGACCATGGACTACGATCCTTTATTTGGCAGGCAGCCGGGTGCGACGTCGAAGTTCGACGAAGCGGTCTATCGCAGCCTCGCGCAAAGGAAGGCACAATGATGGCGTGGAACTGTACAACTGTAGCGGCGGTCTATGACCGCCGGCGATGTCGCAACCGTTGGATCGCCGGCGGTCATAGACCGCCGCTACAGTTCTTACTCCTATTGGCTTGCCTGTTCCTGCCACCCAACATTCTCGCGCAAGGCAGGGGCCGCGGCGCCGCACCGCCACAAACAGCGAAGCAGGCCGCTCCGTTCGATATTACCGGCTACTGGGTTTCCGTGATTACCGAAGACTGGCACGTTCGTATGCTCACGCCACTCAAAGGTGACTTCGGTTCGGGCACAAACGTTGAGGGTCTTCCGTTCGGCGGCGGCGGAAACATTCCGTACAACGCAGAAGGCACTCGCACGGGCAAAGCCTGGGATCCCGCAAAAGACGAAGCGGAGGGCAACCAATGCAAGGCGTACGGCGCCGGTGGAATTATGCGGCAACCGGGCCGCCTCCATATTACTTGGGAGGACGATTACACGTTGCGAATGGACCTCGACGCTGGAAAGCAGACCCGCCTTCTCCGTTTTGCCCGTCCCCAGCCATCTGAACCGTCGAGCACGGCGCCGTCGCTTCAGGGAAACTCAACGGCCGAGTGGGTCATTGTAGGTGGCCGTGGCAACTGGGCTCGCGGCGGTAATCTGAAGGTCGTTACCAACACTCTGCTTCCGGGATATTACTGGAAGAACGGCATGCTCTACAGCGAACAGACCGTTCTGCCCGAGCACTACCGGCTCGCGAAAGAATCCAACGGTGATGTGTGGCTCAACTTTTCGCTGATGTCGCAGGACACGAAATTTCTGAACGAGCCATGGATCGTTACATACCATTTCAAGAAAGAGCCCGATGGCTCGAAGTGGAATCCGGCGGCGTGTTCCGTGAAATGAGAGGTTGAGGTACAGATCAGCTCCCCTCCTGAGTTAGGAGGGGAATTAGAGAGGACAAACCATGACAGATCGACGGGAATTTCTGAAAGCGCTGGCCGCAGCTGGAGCCTGCGCCCTGGCGCCTGACAACGGACTGTTCGCTCAGCAAGGTCAATATAAGCCGACAGCCAAAGGCGGATGCATTGACGTGCATCATCACCTTTCGCCGCCGGGTTTCGGCGGTGGCGGAGGCGGCCGTGGTGGCCGTGGTGGAGGTGGCGGAGCAGGCCGGGGCGGTGGCGGAGGCCTTGGGGCGTGGACCCCTCAGCAGTCCATTGAACAGATGGACAAATTCGGCATCGGTGTTGCGATCCTCTCGCTGACACAGTCGGGCGACATCATTTATGACAACACAGAAAAGGGGCGCACCGCCGTCCGCACCGTAAATGATTTCGGCGCGAAATGCATGCAGGACTATCCGAAGCGCTTCGGATTCTTTGCCTCCATACCATTCCCCGATGTCCAAAGCTCTCTGAAGGAAATTGCGTACGCGTACGACACGCTGAAATGCGATGGGATCAGCATTTACACAAATGACCAGCAGGGTCATTGGCCTGGCGATCCACACCTGGAACCCATATGGGAAGAACTCGGCCGCCGCAAAGCCATCCTGTACATGCATCCCTGGGTGCCGGCTTGCTGCAACAATCTCAACTATGGCGCCTCATCTTTCATGAACGAGATCGATTTCGAAACGACACGCGCGGTCACGAGTTTCATTACCAACGGCGTGCTCTTTCGGCATCCCGAGCTCGGGTTGATCACTGCACATTCGGGCGGAACGCTTCCCGTCCTCGCGGGCCGTATGAAGGACCGATACCCCGCCGACAAGAACCAATATATTCCGAACGGGCTCCTGGCCGAGATCAAGAAGCTCTATTACGATTGCGCGCATGCCACATACAAGATGCCATGGGCGGCTTTGACTTCGCTGGTTCCTTCAACGCAGTACCTGTTCGGAACCGATTATTCTCCGGAACCCATTGAGACGACGGTAAACGAGATCCCGGGCCTGAAACTTTCGCGGGACGTTTTGGAGATGATGGAACGCAAAAATGCGGAGCGGCTGTTCCCACGCTTCAAGGTCTAAGCAAATCCGAAAGGACTGACTATGACAATCGATTCTGAAACGTCCCGGCGACAGATTCTGAAACGTCTGGGCACAGCGGGCGTGGTGGCGATCCTGGGCGGAAGCAGCGCGTTCACCCAGGAAAAAGTGAACAAAGTGAGCGTTCGCGGCGGAGCAATCGATGTGCACCATCATCATCAGCCGCCCAGCCTGGGCCCGGGCGCAGGCGGTCGAGGGGGCGGAGGACCCTGGACGCCGGAGAAGACTCTGGCGCAGATGGAGAAGTTCGGCATCAGTGTCGCCATTCTCTCGATGACCCAGATGGGCGATATCCTCTACACCGGGACAGAGGCTGGACGAACCGCCGTGCGGATAGGCAACGATTACGGCGCAAAGCTGATGCAGCAGCATCCCAGGCAGTTCGGATTGTTTGGTGGCGTGCCGCTTCCGGACATTGAGGGAACGCTGAAGGAGATCGAATACTGTTACGACACTCTGAAAGTCGACGGCATCGGCATCTACAGCAACGACAACAAGGGCCGTTGGCCGGGCGACAAGTATTTCGAGCCGATGTGGCAGGAGCTCAATCGCCGGAACGCAATCGTGTATATGCATCCTCTCGCTCGGCTCTGCTGCAGAAGCCTCGACTACGGGCCGGCCGCATCGATGGTCGAGTTTGATTTCGACGTCACGCGGGCGGTCGCCAGCATTGTCGTGAACGGAGTGATGTTCCGGTATCCGAACATCCGATTCATCACCGTCCATTCCGGTGGAACGGTTCCAATGCTTGCCGGACGCATGAAAGACCGGGTTCCCAACGGCTCTCAAAAGTACCTTCCCAACGGGCTCTATACCGAATTGAGGAAGTGGTATTACGACATCGCTCATGCGGCCTTTCCGTGGCCCATGGCGGCGCTGATGAAGTTCATGCCTCATGACCATATCCTGTTCGGAACCGACTATTCACCAGAGCCGATCGAGTCCACCGTCAATGAACTTCCTGGCCTGGATCTCGCGAAGGACTTTATGCAGGCAATGGGGCGCGGAAATGCCGAGCGGTTGTTCCCGCGGTTCAAGGTATAGCGAACTGTGTTAGGCTCTGCGCAAGGATCGGCCGACATTAAAACTAAACGAATTTGGGGTGGGTGCTTCTCATCCCTTTCACGAGAGGAGGATCGATGAAGGGGCTTGTCATTTCTTTTCTTTTCGTATTGCTGATTCTGGTTCTCAGTGCAGGTGCCGCCTGGGGTCAGGCGACAGCTCAAATCAGCGGAACCGTGAGAGATTCCAGCGGCGCTGTATTGCCGGGCGTGGAAATCACCGCAACGCAAACCGACACGGGAATTGCCCGGACCACGATTACGAATGAAACCGGATCCTACGTCCTGCCAAGCCTCCCGCTTGGTCCCTATAAGCTGGAAGCCGCTCTGTCCGGATTCCGCACGTTTGTGCAGAGCGGCATTCTGCTGCAAGTCAACAGCAACCCCGTGATCAATCCGA
>QHXD01000047.1:0-1461 GCA_003223895.1 Acidobacteriota bacterium | reverse complement strand
AGTATTCGTTGGACGGGGCAGCGCACATCAATCCATTCGATGGATCGGGCATGCCGCTTCCATTTCCGGACGCGCTGCAGGAGTTCAGACTCTCGACCAGTTCGCAGGACGCCTCGAATGGAATGCACTCGGGAGCCTCAGTCAGCGCGGTGACGAAGTCCGGCACCAACGAATTTCATGGGGATCTCTTCGAGTTCGTCCGCAACAACAAGTTCAATGCCCGGGATCCTTTCGCAACAAAGAATGATGGCCTCAAGCGTCACCAGTTCGGCGGCGTCGTGGGCGGCCCGATCAAGAAGGACAAGGTGTTTTTCTTCACGGGCTATCAGGGAACAACCGTTCGCCAGATTCCCATCAACAACACTGTATTTGTTCCCACGCCACAGATGCTGGCGGGTGACTTCACCACGTTTGCTTCCCCGGCCTGCCAGAACGGCCGCCAGATCATGCTGAGAGCTCCGTTCGTAAATAATCAAGTCAGCCCGGCGCTCTTCAGCCCCGCTGCCCTCAAGATTGCCGCCAAACTTCCCAAGGCGCTGGATGCATGCGGACGATACCTGACTGGAAACATTCTTCACGAGAACAATCATCAAGTTCCCGCCAGAATTGATTATCAGCTCAGCTCCAAGCAGACGCTTTTTGCGCGGTACATGCTGACCAAGATTCAAGTTGCGGTTCCCTACGAGTTGAATCCGTCGGACGTGCTGACTTCAAGCGGCTTCGGTTCGGACGACCAGTCCCACTCGCTGACGATCGGCAGCACGTATCTGGTGAACGCGAACGTCGTGAACGCGTTCCGTTTGTCGGGTAATCGCGTCAGGGCCCTGAAACCCGGGGCATCGATTTTTGGTCCGGTAGACGTCGGTATCAATGCCTTCAGTTACACTCCAAAGTACTTCTCGCTGCCTGTGAGCGGCGCCTTTTCATTAACCGGAAACGGCAGTTTCAGCGCGAACTCCTTTGCATATACAACTACGTTTGGTGCCAATGACGATCTGAATATCGTCAAGGGATCGCACCAGTTCGCCTTCGGCGCACATTATCTGCGCTCGATCGAGTGGTCGGTCGCTCAAGCATGGTCGGGTGGATCTTATACGATCACTGGCGCCGTAACGGGCCTGGGCATGTCGGACTTTTTCCTTGGAAACGTTTCGCAATTGCGGCAGGCCAATCCGAATCCCTTGAACCTGAACCAGAACTTCTTTGGAGTTTATGGACAGGACACCTGGAAAATCAGTCCGAAGCTGACGCTGACCTACGGTGTCCGATGGGAGCCATTCTTGCCCATGTCGTTTCCGCAGGGAGATCTCTACAATTTCAGTCTGACCCGGTTTTATGCCAACCAGAGAAGCACGGTGATTCCCAATGCTCCTCCGGGCTTCACTTATCCGGGCGACCCCGGCTTCAACGGCAAGTCGGGTATTCAGAGCAACTACAGGAATATCGATCCGCGACTGGCGC
>QHXD01000046.1 GCA_003223895.1 Acidobacteriota bacterium | reverse complement strand
GCGGGACGCGATCGGAATGAAGTCGTAGTAATCGCCGCTCACGTCTTGTGCGGCTTTGCAGATGCCGGAGTAGTCCAGGCTTTCGACGCGCGGCAGCGTGCGTGGAAACATCTGGGACTGAACCTCCTGCGCCATTTCGATCTGACACCTCGCGGCCACGTCGGCCACGGATTGTCGAACACGCGCGACAGCGTCCCGCAGTCGAGTACGATTCATAGGCTTCAGCAAGTAATCAATCGCATGCAGCTCGAAGGCGGAAATCGCATAATTATCGAAGGCAGTACAAAAAATGATTCTGGGACGCGGAGGTTCAAGCGCCCGCGCAACCTCCAGCCCCGAGTTGCCTGGCATCTGGATGTCCAGAAAGACGAGGTCGGGCCGGAGATCGGGAATTCGCTGTAGTGCTTCCTGGCCGTTTTCCGCTTCGCCAACGATTTCGACGTCACCGAATGAGCTCAACAAATGACGCAGGCGCTCTCGCGCTCCCCGCTCATCGTCGACCAGGAACGTCCGGATCATGCGCTAAGGGTACACCGATTGGGATAGACCTGAAATCGCCGTTCGTGATAAGAATCGACGCTACTCTCTCCAAGGAGCCGAATATGACGAATCGGAACATGCGTCGGGAAATTCTAAAGGGAGGCCTGGCATTCGCCGGACTCAGTGTCCTCGGTATACCGGAATGGGCGCTCCCAGCCCTCGCGCAAGGCGAGACGCTCGTGCCCTTCACCGACATTCCTGCGAACGCGAACTTTACGCCCGCCCCCGACCGGCGAACCTTCGACCTTCGCAAGATCGACGGTCCGTTCACACCGAAGGATCAGTTTTTCACGACGCAGCATTACGGGCATCCTGAAGTCGATCCCGCAACCTTTCGTCTCAAAGTTACGGGATTGGTGGACCGGCCAAAGTCGCTGTCACTCGATGACTTGAAGAAGATGGGTAATGCGGAGCTCATTGCCGGCTTCGAGTGCTCGGGAAATCGTCGTCCCCTGCAGGGTCTCTCCGGGAACGGGCGATGGAACGGAGTTCCGTTGAAGACGGTTCTCGATTCGGCCGGCGTCAAGTCCTCAGCGCGGGAATTCGTGTTCTTCGGCGCCGATCACGGCGAAGAGGAAGTTGAATTCAGGACACAGAAGTACAAACTGGACCAGCAATTCGGCCGGAGCCTGAACCGCGAGAAAGCGATGTCCGGGGATCCGTTCCTGGCCTGGGCGCTGAACGGCGAACCGCTCACACGTCACCAGGGCTCGCCGCTTCGACTACTCGTCCCTGGCTGGTACGGAGTGTGCAACGTCAAATGGCTGTCCCAGATCCATCTCCAGGAAGATCAGTACCTCGGCAAATATCAGGCGCGTTGGTACCGCACGGTGAAGGGCGAGATGATCGACGGCGAGATGAAGTGGAACGAAACTGCGGTTACGCACATGCAGTTGAAGTCGTTCATAGCGCGCGTCACCCGCGACGGCAGCCGGTACAAGGTGCTCGGGGTCGTGCTGAACGACGGGACGCCGCTCAGGACCGTCGAAGTCCGCGTGGATGATGGCCCGTGGCAGCCGGCAACGATGGATCCCTCCACCAAGAGCAAGTATTCGTGGAAGCTTTTTACTTATACCTGGGCCGGCGCCACGCCTGGAGAGCACACGCTCGTCTCGCGCGTGACCGACGCCAATGGAAAAGTGCAGCCGACCGAGCAGGACCTCGAGAACAAGAAATCGTTCCTCGAAGACAACTCGCAGCACCCGCGGAAGGTGATGATCTCGTAATCTCGGAAATGACAATTGACTATTACCAGTGAACATTGACAAAGCTTTGTCAATGTTCACTGGTCAATAGTCAATTGTCGTTTATACGTCTGTTCCCGAGTTACTGCTTCTGGACAAACGGGCCAACCTCGGGTTTCCCCTGCGTGTTCGCGAGTGGACCGAGCTCGGCTGCAACGCCCCGGGCGATCGCGGCAGTTTCGCTGCCGGCCTGGAAGCAGGTGAAGTCCGGCCGATCGCGCCACGCCAGCGGGCCGCACAGCCGCACACCGGCCTTGAATGCGGCGTCGTGAACGATGTTGATCGCCCGCTCGTAGTCCGGCGTACCCTGCCGATAACCCGAGAAGTTACCCAGATCCCCACTGGCTGCGAAAACGGCTGTTACGCCTGGGACCTTGGCGATTTCGTCGGCGTTCTTGAGGCCCTCGAGGGTCTCGATCATCAGGATCAACACAACATTGTCGTTGATCGTCTGTCGATAACCGCCCGGCACTCCACCCCACATCGAGGCGTCGAACGCCTGGCCGCCGCCATTGCTGCGCCTTCCGAGAGGTGGAAAGTAAGTCCAGTTTCGCGCTTCGATTGCTTCGGCGAGGGTGTCTACGGTTGGCACTACGACAACCAGAGCGCCGGCATCGAGCGCATGCTGGATCTCGCGCTCATCGGTGTATGCGACGCGTACGCCCGGAACGGCCTTGGCAGTCGGGCAGGTTCGCCACATGCGGGCTATCGACCCCCAGTCATGCTGATCGTGCTGCATCTCCGTCCAGATGAAGTCGTAGCCGGCATTGGCCATCGCACAATACGTGGCCGGATCGGTGGCGCTGAAGAGGGTGCCGCCGGTGACTTTGCCGCCCTGCATCATCTTGAGCTTGACGGGATTCCAGATCTTCGAGCCCTTTGGAGCATCGAACGCGGTTCCGTACTTCCAGGCACTGGCGTCGAACGGCCCCGTATTTACAGCCCCCGCCGGCGCGACCATTCGGGCGTTGCTGTCCTTGCCCGCCGGAGCCGCCAGCGGGAATGTCGTGGTCCCTGGCGCCGCGTTGTTGGCGTAGGGATCGGCGTTTGGGCCCGCTTGGCCCCCGCGGGGCGCCTGGGCCGGTTGGGCTGCCCGCGGCGCGGTGTTTTGTGCCTGGAAACCAAATGCGACGATCCCCAAAGCCACGCAAACTGCCACTGACAAGAGCAGGTGCTTCATATTTATTCTCCTGTGATCCGATTGGCTTGCGCATCGGAGAATATGCGCCTCCATTGTCGGCTGTCAAACCCGAAAGAGAACCCGGGCTAAAGCCCGCGACCACATTAAGGCCGAATGTTGATTCCGACCAACCCGGGCCATGCCGAATGTTGATTCCCAAATGTAGTCGCGGGCTTTAGCCCGCGTTCTCTTGCATTCCGGGTCAGTCTTCAATAAATTGCCTTCTGGACACTGGGAGGCTGAAATGAAAACGTTGTTCAAAGCGGCTGTTGTGATCGCCGTGGTTGTCGCCATCGCACCATCGCTCGCGGCGCAGTGGCCGCCTCATCCGACTGCTGGAGTTCCCAGAACGCCTGACGGAAAACCGGATCTAAACGGCCGTACGCCGAGAACCCCTGACGGTAAGCCGGATCTTTCCGGAATCTGGCAAACTCCTCGAAACGCCCTCGGGCCGGTCAATGCCGGGCAGCCCGCCGCAGGCGTTCCGCCGCCTCCTCCCCTCCCCCCCGACGGAATTCCCATCGCTACGTTTGGCAACGCCGGTTCAGGGTTCAAGGACGGGCTTCCTTATCAACCGTGGGCTGCCGAGCTCGTGAAAAAGCGTATGGAGGACAACAGCAAAGACAATCCCGACGCGCATTGTCTGCCGATGGGTTTCTTGCAATTTCACAATCATCCCGAACCCCGGAAGATCATCCAGACTCCCGGAGTCATCCTCATCATTTACGAGGCCAACAGCGGCCTCAGGCAGATATTCACAGCCGGCCGGGCTTTGCCCGACAAAGACGCTGAACCCTGGTGGTACGGGTATTCGATAGGAAAGTGGGAAGGAGATACCCTCGTCGTGGAGACAACTGGGTTCATTGACGATATGTGGCTGGATGTTCGAGGCAGCCCGATGACGAATGCCGCGAAAGTGACAGAACGGTTCCGCCGTCCGGACTACGGAAATCTGGAAATCGAGATTACGGTCGATGATCGGAAAGCATATACCAAACCGTGGACCGTCAAAGTGAACCAGCGTATTATGCCCGACACGGAGTTGATCGAGTTTATCTGTGAGGAGAGGGACGCCACGCACTATGTGGGTGGGAAGTAAAGACTCAGACTACGGAAGGCAAATATGAAAATCAGCTCGTCGTTCGTTTTCGCATTGGCTTTCGGTTTGATCCTGGCCGCTGTTACTTCCGGCCCGGCCCTCGCCCACCATTCGTTCGCCGCGCAGTACGACCGGAGCAAGCCGAATACGATTACTGGTCCCGTAACGAAAGTCGAATGGATAAATCCGCATGCTCGCTTCTTCATGGACGTGAAAGATGAGGCTGGTAAGGTCGTGAGCTGGGAAATCGAACTCGGCCCTCCTGCTGGTTTGATGCGGCGCGGCTGGACGAGGAACTCCCTGAAGGTTGGAGAATCGGTCACCGTGAATGGCTTTCTTGCCAAAGATGGTTCCAATCTCACCAATGCCCAAACCGTGACGCTCAGCGACGGACGAAAAGTGTTCGCGGGATCGTCCTCCGAATCGAACCCATAGGTGGCGGGGGCAGGGATAAAGCCGCAGATTACGCGAATTACGCGGATGGGCGCATCGGAAGGTTTTTTAAGCGCCCATCCGCGTAATTCGCGTAATCTGCGGCTTTATCCTTTACCCCTTCATCGGGGTGATCTCGATATCGATATTCTCGTCTCGTTGAAGCTGCTCCAGGCGTTGGCGCAGGCTATTGATGTTGGTTCGGGCAGGTACGGCAACGTCGGCTTCAAGCTGAAAGAGGGGCGTGCCGCTCATCGGCGCGGAGTAGGTTTTGGTTTCCATCGACTCGATGTTCACACCCAGGCTGCTGAGCACGCCGCTGATCTGGTAGACGACACCCGGGTGGTCCATGCATGTGGCCGTGAGCTTGTACGGGAGAAAGAACTCCGCCGTTTTTCTCGCCGACGGTGTCTTGATGGCGACCGAGAGCCCGGTCTCGTTTTCGATCCCACGATACTCGCTGGAAATTTTGAAAAGGCTGCCACTGTCGCCGCTGATCAGGATGATAACGGCGAACTCGCCGCAAAAAACCGCCATCTTGCTGTCATCGATGTTGCAGCCGCGCCGGGAGATAAACTCCGATATTTTTTCAACCAGGCCGACTTGATCCGGCCCGATCGCGGTCAAAATCACATGATCCTTTTCTGCCATATTTGTCCCTGCTGATGGCCCTCCATCATACGCGAATTCCCTGCAGGCATCAGTTGATTCGGATGTTGACGCGGCCGTTCCTGAGGCGTAAAACGTTCTGTACCGAGAGGATACCCATGAGAAGAACTGGAATCGTGCTGGTCATTCTCACTGTTCTGGCGTTGCCTTGTGTGGCACAGACGCCGCCCGAATGGAGCGGTTATTACACCCTTGCCAGCGGCAAAGACCTGGGAAACTTCAAGCCGTTGAACCGGTGACCGCAGAAGAAAGATCCGAAGGCCCAGGCGGAGTTACAGCCGCCACCAACTCAATTTCGGCATTTTTCCAAAAAATGAAGAGCCGCACCTTGTAGAGTCTTGCCTGTGAGGTGTCCATGCCCTATCGACTGGCGATTACGATTGCCGGCGCGGTATCACTCGGAAGTTTTGAAGCCGGAGTTCTTTACGAAGTAGTCGATGCGTTGGGTCAGCACAACCAGACTGCGCCGCCGGACGAGCGCGTTTATATTGATGTACTCACCGGCGCCTCGGCGGGCGGTGTAACCGCAGCCGTTACGGCGCAGAGTCTGCTCTACACCGCAGCGCAGCTGGCGGATCCTTACAACAATCCGTTCTACAATTCGTGGGTTGTGAGCCTGGACATCAACGGCTTGCTTCCCCTGGGCAGGAGCGAGTCCGCGGATCAGTCCATATTCTCTTCAGACTACGTGAACAGCCTCGCCCGGCAGTTCCTTCTCGGGCGATACGCGCAGTCACCGCCGCCGCCGGTATCCCATCCTGCTCTGAATCCCTCGGGATCTGTTCGTCTCGGACTCACGTTATCGAATCTGAACGGTGTTGATTTTGCGCGCCCGCTCTTGAGTGGCGGAACATTCAACTATACGCAGTTTCAAGATCAGATCGAGTTTTCGCTCGATGCCACGACGGACCAATCGGTCACGTGGACGCGCATTGCGTATGCCGCTGTCGCCTGCGGTGCCTTTCCGTTCGCTTTCCGGCCCGGCAAACTGACACGGGACATCAAAGACTATACCTCCCAGTTTGTAGCTCCATGGCCGGCACCGAACCGGGACTTCACCTATTCCGACGGGGGCATCTTCCAGAATCAGCCGCTTGGCCTTGCCAAGAAATTCGTCGACTCGCTCGATAAGCATCAAAATTCGGATAGTCGTTCCTATCTTTTTGTGTCGCCGAGGCCCGTCAATCCGACACTCAGCACCATCAGCGCCGACAAAGCCGTTTTCAAACTCATGCTTGGCGCGCTGGTCAATGCGATCTACAACCAGGCGGGGTTCCAGGATTGGATCGAGGCGGAGACCATCAACGACTCGCTGAGCCTGCTGAACCGGCGTGCCACTGAGCTGAAGCGCTTATTTGAGAACGACATCCTTAAGGCGTCCGACGTCCAGGGCCTGGCTGGCCGGCTGCTCGATCAGTTCCAACTCACCAGGGCCGGGCTGGACGGCGCCCGAGCGCAACTCCGTGCACAATTCAGTCCGGAATACACACAGCTTTCAGCGACCAAGGGTGTACCAGCAGCTGACGTCTGGATCGACAGTGTCCTCATCCTCGAGCTGGCGGCCGACCTTCATGAGAAGGACGAAATGTACATTTACCAAATTGCGTCAGACCCGAAGGATCTTGCCGGCGCCGGCTTCTTTGCGTTCCTCGGATTCCTCTACCGTGGTTTTCGCGACCATGACTACGATCTGGGCCGGCAAAAGGCGCAGAGCTTTCTGAACTTGATTGATCAAATTTCCAAAGGCAAACTGCCGAAGCTTCGCTTCACACCCAAACCTATCCATCCGGTTCAGCCCACTCCTCCCGGAGGTTTCACTCCGGCGATGATTCCGAAGCCAAACCGCAAAAAGCTCTACGAAGCGCTTTCACAAGCAGTCGACAATGCGCTCATCCAGGAAGGACTGACAGGACTGAAGTCGATTGTACGTAAGAGCATCGAGACGTTTTACACCGACGGCAAGATCAAGCAGATGCTCGACCTGTGAGTGCCGATAGTCCGTCGCATTGCCGAAATGCGGGCAGCCAATATGAGCACAAGTGAACAACTGCGAGACCGCGAAGCGGGTGAATAGGCGCGTTGGCAACGCTTTATTGGAATAAAAGACCGTCTGAGTGGATTGGTAAGCAGTGTGCTCTTATCGACGCCATGATAACCACCTCTAACTCACCAACAAATCCTCGTTGCGAACCTCATACACGCGTAGGGGCCGATGCCGGCCCTTACGCCCTCTCGCCCGAGGAGTGGTTATGATCGACGGACTCTTAATCTCCATTTTGATTTTCCTCGGATGGCTCCTGATTTTCGGCGTCGCACTTATCCTGGATGGCGGGCGCCGGCTGATGAAAGGGTGAGGCGACAATGATGTACCTGTTTAAAGTCTATGCGCTTGTTGCGATCTCGATTTTTTCAGCCACGGGCGTGTTGTACGTGGCGCTGGCGAGCCTCTCGACACTGATGCCTGCATTCCAACGTCTTCGCGCAGGGAGGCTGCAATGATTATGATTGAGCTTCAGTACGATGCATACACCCGCACGTTCAAACCGCTGGACAGCGAAGCCGGCGAACTTTTCGAACACAGCGGGGTATATCTGGCCGTTATTCCGGACTCCGGCGCCGAACCATATATCGAAACTATTGATCTCCGCCGTGCCGGCATTGCCCACGCCTGACCTCAGGAATGGTTTTGGCCCCGCTGGCGATTGATGAACCGGACAAGGCTGGGAACGGACCAGCCTGGAAGCACCTGGGCGAAAAGCACGAAAAGGCGGTTGAGGAACCCAGGCACCACCACGTGTTTGCCGCGCATGGTTTCCACATAGGCAATATGCGCGGCTGCCTGGGCTGTCATGCCGGAGTCTTGCCGCTTCTCGCCGATACCGGCTCGGGAACGGAATTCGGTCTGGGTGACGCCAGGACAGAACACGGTGACACTGACGCCCGTTCCCTTCAGTTCGTTTTGCAGCGATGACGAGAACGAGAGCAGAAAAGCTTTGCAGGCACCGTAAACCGACTGAAATGGAACCGGGGAGTAGGAATAAACCGATGCAATGTTCAGGATCCTGCCGCTGCGGCGCGAGAGCATCGATGGCAGCACGGCCTTGATGAGCCGGAGTGCAGCCGTGAGCTGGACGTTCAGGAGCTGGATGTTCTGTTCGATATCCGTGGAAGCAAAGTCGCCATGGATGCCGAAGCCGGCGTTATTGACCAAAACTTCGTAACGACGCGGTTTGGACGCAAGCGACGTGATCAGGGTGTCGATCGAGTCCATGCGCGAGAGATCCGCCAGAACAACTTCGGTTTCGACACGATATTTGTCAGAGCACTCCGCAGCCACCTCCGCCAATGCCGCGCGGTTTCTGGCAATAAGAAGGACATTGAAGCCGCCGGCGGCGAACTCGAAAGCCAGCGCCTTGCCGATGCCTGACGAAGCGCCGGTGATAATAGCCCACCTGGCGGCATCGGTTTCAGGACTCATCTAATGTCCAGACCTTGATTGCCGGCGCCGAAAACGTTCATCGGATCGAGGCTTTTCTTTAAGTCCCGTTTCCATTGAAGCGCGGTCTCGGACATGATTCGCGGCAGGAATGCGCGGCGCAACTTGCCGACGCCATGATGGTGCGAAAGGGATCCCCCGGATTTCAGGATCTCGTCTCGCGCGATGTTCTCCAGCTCGAGATAGACCTCGTGCGGATTGGGAACGCCTTTGTAATAAAAGGCGAAGTAGAAGTAGATGCAGACGCCGGTACGATATACCTGTGTGATGCGAGCCGTGACAGCTGGTCTTCCAGGTAAGCCGCGACGTTTGCACTCTTCATTCAGGCGCCGTTTGACGTTGTAGTAAAGCGCGAGGGCATTGCTCCATGAAACGGAGGTTTCGAACGATTCCGCGATGATGTAGTAGTTCATCAGGAAGTCACGGATGTAGGCGATGCTGAAGGTCAGCTGATAACCCCGGCGGCCATTCTCGCCGCCGGCTTTCATGCCTCCATGGCGCGCTGCAATGCGATACAGATCGCGCTGTTGCTGTTCGACCTCCGAACGCGTCCCCTCGAAAACGAGAGTGCACGCAACCATCTTGTCCGGCTCGAATCCCTTGATCTTCAAGACGAAAAACTTTTCCAGTTTGCTCTTCAGGTCGGCCAGGGCGCTGCCGGACCTGGGTTTCAAGGCCTGTCCGAACTGGAACTGAAGATTGTCCATGAGACGCACGCTGGCCGGGGGCGTTGTCTCGCGTGCGAGCTCGTACATGAATTTGAATCCCTGTTCGAAGGTGGGGAACAGGACCGAACCGTACTCCTCCACTTCGGGTAATCGAAATATTTTGACGATGGCCGAGGTGATAATGCCCAGGGTGCCTTCGGAGCCGAACATCAATCGCCGCAGGTCAAGGCCAACGGATTCGCGAGGAGAAGCGCTTGTGCGCTGAAGAGTGCCGCCGGCCGTGACGACATTGACATCGAGAACCAGGTCTTCAATGTTGCCGTACCGGTTCTTCTTCATGCCGCTGGCATTCGTGGCGATCCAGCCGCCAAGCGTGGAAAACTCAACGCTGTCCGGTTCGTGTCCCATCGTGACGCCATGCTTTGCCAGCGCCGCTATGATGTGGCGGCCGACCGCTCCTGCTTCAATGCAGGCCATCATGTTCGTCTCGTCGATCCAGACGATTCGGTTCATGCGCCGCATGTCGACCGAGACAATCGTGCGCTGCTCCTGCGATTGACAGCGAAGAGCGTCAGTGACGTTGGTGCCACCGCCGTACGGAATCAGCGAAACATCATGTTGCTTTGCCGCTTGGACCAGGCGTGCCACCTGAGATTCCGCCTCCGGATACACGACCAGGTCGGGAATCCGCCCGAGTTGCGTGTACTTGATGGAGTACATCTCTTCCTGTGTGTGGCCGTGGCCGTGCCGAAGGCGGATCTCGCCATTGGTGTCGATCTGATTGGCAGTCAGAAAGTTTTGCAGCTCAGCCAGAAACCGCGGATTGATTTGCGGCTCGGGGATTGCCGTGGGATAACCAGGCCGATGAACGTCTCTCGGATTGATATCGCTGTCGAGCACTTCTCTCACCCACGGCAGAAAGCGTGTCAATTCCTTCCCGCTAAGATCGTAGCGCGTCCCTCGAATGGTGACGTGCCCGTTCTCGTTGATGTCGAAGTGGGTGTCGCGAAAACCCCAGACGTCCGCGCTCTCCGCCTCATCCGGGCGGGCCGGCGGCAGCGGTTCCGGGACAATGACCTGTTGAGATTTTTCCGGTACTGGCTTGGCCATTGCGTCGATTTTATATCAGAATGCGGCGAACGCGGGCTAAAGCCCGCGACTACATTTTGGATTGACCTTGATTTCCAATGTAGTCGCGGGCTTTAGCCCGCGTTCCCGCAATGATCCTCTCCGCCGTGAGCGACGCCAGCGCCATTATCGAGACCATGGGATTGATGCCGACGGGAGAAGGGAAAACGCTCGCGTCGCACACGTATAGACCTCGGATTCCGTGAACGGCGCAGTTGGAGTCCACGACGCTCCGGCTCACGTTCGATCCCATCGGGCAACCGCCCTGCGGGTGTGCGGAAAAGACCGTCAAATCGTTCGGACGAAAGGCAGCCTGATCGATTTGAGAGATATCGTTCTTGTGGCTCATGATCACTGGCCTCACATGAGTCGTTGCTACCATCCTGGCACCACCTTCAAGGCAGATACCTGCCAGAAGCTTGAGTGCCTTCCGCACGCGATTCCGATCTTCCTGATTCATTTCGTAGTGAACGACAGGATGATCGCCACGAAGAAAAACGCGGCCGCGGCTTCGGTCGCGGAGCTGAACATAGGTCAGGCCGAGATTCGGGAACTGTCCCATCAAGTCGCGATGGTAGCGGCCGAATCCGCCCAGGCCGGTGGCGAAGACGCCGATCGAGACAAAGAGGCCTTCGAACAGGAAGTCGTCCTCACTGTTGAAGAACTCATCGCAGTAGTAGCTATGGGGAAGACCGCGCATGCTGTGAAGAGGCGTGCCGGAAACAATGAGCAAGGGAATCAGAGGATGCAGCGAAACGTTGGATCCGACGGCAGGGAGAGCTCCTATGCCACTGCGCAGCAGGAGCGCCGGCGAGTTCACCGCACCGGCCGCGACGATGATGGTGGGTGCGTGAACGGTCAGCTGCTTCGTCTGGACAGACCTGGCGCGCCCAACTTCCACCTCAACCTTTTCGACACGACAATTTCTGAAAATGCGGGCGCCGCTTTGAACCGCGGCAGGCAGGTAGTTGATCAGCGTGCTGCCTTTCTTATCCTCCGGGCAGCCGAGATTGCACGGACCGCATGAGCCACACGGTTGCATGTTGAGTGTCATCGGACCGCCCGCGAGCCCCAGCTTCTCACAACCGCGCTTGAAGACCTGATTGTTGGCATTGATGTCTTCGGGCCCGAGCTTGCGAGCACCGATCATCTTTTCGACCTTTTCGAAATGAGGTTCCAGGTTGCTCGTGGTCAGGTTGGCGACTCCGAAGCCACGTTTCCATTCGTCGAGGACACGTTCGGGCGCGCGGAAGCAGATGCCATGATTGATAACCGTGGTGCCGCCCACGCACTTTCCCTGCAGGATCGGGATGGCGGCGTCGTGGGTGGCACGAGCGCCGCGATCGGCATAGATGCGCGGGACGAGGTCGCCCTCGCGCTGTGTGAAGTCGGTTCTGCTGAGTTCGTCGCCTTCTTCGAGGACGATCACATTTCGGCCCGCTGCGGCAAATTCGTACGCCAAAACGGCACCCGCGGCGCCGGAGCCAACGATACAAACGTCGGCGTATTCGTCCTTTCTTTCGGGAAGGGTGGAGATCATGGTTCGTAACCGATCGCTTTCCAGACCGCGGGGTTCTGATAATACGTGCTTACCGAAAGGCTTCTCAGCACTCGGAATCCAGTTCGCAGCAGGCCGACGCGGCTGGTTCCCCACGCTTCGATATAGCGGTCCTGATCGTCTCCGCTGAGGCGGGAGAACCGCGCGAAACGAAAGATGACGACCGGCGGGAGGTACTCAAAAAGAAAAATGAGCCGCTGGATGTCCTTCCGCATTGGCGCCGGCAGCGTGCCGATGTAGTCCACAATTCCGTCCGCGACGCCGGCGTTGTCTACGCCAATCATCCGGTTTGCGACAGCTTCGAGTGTGTTACGCATAGCAAAGAAGACAGAAAGAATTAGCCGCGAATTACGCTGATTACGCGAATGGGGCGCATCAAGAACTTTTTTTGCGCCCCATTCGCGTAATCAGCGTAATTCGCGGCTAATTCTTTCTGTCTTCGTGGTTCCTCATCATTCCCCTACTTGATCTCCTTCACCGTGGGGTACTTGATTCCCAGTTGCTCCAGGTAGGTTTTGTATTTCGTTGGATCGAAATAGTACTTCTTCATCTCGCTCCGATACTGCGCGAGGATCTCGGTGTTCAGGTGGACCGCCGGCTTGTCCGCGGGCCCGATGAACGGCGTGTACTTCTGGTCTTTCGTCTGGACATTCTTGAAGTAGTTCCATGCGTCTTCCACCATGCCCGGCTGCAGCAGGAGGTCGAGCACTGTGATGGCCTGAACCTTTGCGCCGGCTGTCACACCTTTGTGAGCAATAGGTGTGGCCATAGAGACCGCGTTCGCCCAGTGATGGCCGGGCAGGCCGGGGATATTCGATGGATAGCGCAGCGTTATCGTGGGGACGTTCCATGAGATGTCGCCGATGTCGTCAGACGCGCCACCCTGCGGCTCTTTGATCGGTTCCGGCAGCTTGTCGAGCCTTGTTGCGAGTCCGTTGGGCATCGAGCCCACTTCTCGTTGAATCGCTTTCGCGAGAGTCTGGTCTGCGTTGCTCCAATCCGGCAATCCCACCGCTTCGACATTCCTGTAAGCGGCTTCGGCAACCGGCTTGTTGAAGTGCCCGGGCCAGGCCGAGCCGAGAATGCGGCTCTTCACAGTCGTGCCGGTCATCATTGCGGCGCCCTGCGCCATCGTGTTGCCGATTTCGTACATGTCTGAAATGTGCGAGTAATCGACCTCGCGGAAGTAGTACCAGACAGACGCCTCGCTCGGTACAACGTTCGGCTGATCCCCGCCATTACTGATGATGTAATGGGAGCGCTGCTGAAGCCGGAGATGTTCCCTTCGATAATTCCAGCCAACGTTCATCAACTCGACAGCGTCGAGGGCACTGCGGCCTCTCCAGGGCGCCGCGGCGGCATGGGCCGCCTCGCCGAAGAACGTGTACTCAATGGACACCAGGCCACTCCCGTTGGCCGGTCCGTAGCTGACTCCGAGATTGTCGCCAACGTGAGTGAAAAGACAGATGTCGACATCCTTGAAGTACCCGTCGCGTATGAAGTACGCCTTCGATCCGAGAAGTTCTTCGGCGACCCCCGGCCAGAGCATCAGAGTGCCGGGGATCCTCTCGCGCTCCATGATTTTCTTCACCGCAATCGCTGCGGTGATGTTGAGCGGGACGCCGGAATTATGGCCTTCACCGTGGCCGGGCGCGCCTTCAATAATCGGATCGTGATAGGCGACGCCGGGTTTCTGCGATGCCTTGGGAATTCCGTCAATATCGCTGCCGAGCGCGATGACGGGCTTGCCGGAGCCCCATGTGGCAATCCACGCGGTGGGTATGCCCGAGATTCCTTCCTTGACCTGGAATCCGTTTTTCTTCAGGACATCGACGAGGTACCGCGACGTTTCGAATTCCTGAAAGCCGAGCTCACCGTAGCTGAAGACCTGATCCACCATCTGCTGGCTCAGATCTTTCATTTTGTCCACGTCGGCCGTCGCCTCCTTTTTGAGTTGCTCCAGCCTCGCGCTCGTTTGCGTGAAGACGGGAGACGCCACAACAGCCAGCAACATGGACACCCATATCAATCGCCGTAAGGTTTGCATGGAGAAGAATTCTAGCAAATTCGACGAACGTGGGCTAAGGACAGGGAAATCAGCCGCCAATGACGCGAATGACGCGAAGGGGCGCATCAGCGGTTTCTTATGCGCCCCTTCGCGTCATTCGCGTCATTGGCGGCTGATTTCCCTGATTTTTGCAAAATGATCCCGCACCAAAGCCGGATCGTCGATGAAGGTCATTACCAGGTGGTCTGGCGCGATGTCGTAGAAATAACCGGGGTGGACGAGAATGCGTTCGTCCTCGAGCAGAGCGGCAGCGGTCTTTTCCTCGTCGCCGGCGATAGGAAGAGTAATGTAAAAACTTCCCCGGGGTTGGACGAACGAAACCCCTTTCAGCCCTTCCAGCGCTGCAGACCGGCATTCAGCAACCCATTGAGCGTACCGCTTTAGAAAGTCCTGGCCCTGTCGAAAGATCTCCGGCACGGCGAATTGCGCGATCTCGTTGACCGGCAGAAACGTGTCGGAGATGAGTTCGAGAGCCGACACTGCCTTCCGAACAAGGGATTGTTCGCCAGTCACGGCCATCCATCCGATCTTGATTCCCGGCAAGGCGAACATCTTCGAGGAATCAGATCAGAAAATGAACTCGTTGAAGACTTCATCCGAGATGATCGGCAGCGCGTGGCGCAGCGCGATTTCTGCCAGCCCTTGGAGTTGCTCCCGGTCTGCGACCATTCCTGTCGGGTTATGCGGCGAGATCAGAACAATGGCGCGCGTCGCAGTGGTGATTTGATGTTCGAGGTGATCCAGATCGATCGCCCAATCGCGCGATTCAACAAGCCGATAGTGGGTCATCTGCACGCCGCACAACTGCGCAATGTAATCAAACAGGGGATACGACGGCTGTGGGCACAGAATCTCATCCCCGGCCTCGGCAAGAAGCTTGAAGCAGTACCAGTAGGAAACGCTCGTCCCCGGCGTGATCACGACCTGATCTGCTGGAATACCCAAGGTCCCGTAATAGCGAGCGATCGACTCCCGGGCCGGCCGCTGACCGAGCGAGTCCGGCCGGTAAACGCGCGCAGCCTCGGCCGCGTTCTTCAGGATCTGATCGAGCAGGCCAGGCGGAAAAACGATCCCGTGCTCGTTCACGTTCCCACGGACGAGATCGACAATCTTTGCATCTTCGGCCTTCAATCGATC
>QHXD01000812.1:3067-5408 GCA_003223895.1 Acidobacteriota bacterium | reverse complement strand
CGAGGGGTTTTATCAAGCGGGAAAGATAAAGCGCGGTGGTCTCACCCTCTACATTGGGGTTCGTCGCGATGATGACTTCTTCGACCGAGCTGGCCTGCAGTCTCCGGATAAGCGACGCAATGGCGAGCTGGTCCGGACTGACGCCCTTCAGGGGAGAGATCGAACCCATCAGGACGTGGTATCGCCCCTTGAACTCGTGTGTTTTCTCCACTGGAAGGATGTTGTTGGATTCCTCGACCACGCAGAGCACGTGGTCCGAACGAGAGGGATGAGTACAGAACTGGCAGGGATCCACGTCAGTGAGGTTGTTGCAAACCGAACACCGGCGGATCGATCGTTTGACTTCGAGAATAGATTCGGCGAATTCCGTCGCGTCCGCCGTATCCATCTTCAAGATGAAGAACGCCAGGCGTTGCGCCGACTTCGTACCAATGCCCGGAAGTTTCTTGAATTGCTCGACCAGCCTGGTGACCGGCTCTGCTATATCCATGTCCTAGAACAGGCCGGGAATCTTCATCCCGCCGGTCATATTTCCAAGCTGACCCGCCAGAGCTTCATCGACTTTTCGAATGCCTTCGTTGACCGCGGCGACGATCAGGTCCTGAAGCATTTCCTTGTCTGCGCCGCCGAAGACTTCCTGGTCGATCTGGATCGAAAGCAGCTGCTTGTTGCCGTTCATCTTCACGGAAACCATGCCGCCGCCCGCGCTGGCTTCAACGACAGTCGCTTCCATTTGCTTCTGCAGCTGCTCCTGCATTTTCTGAGCCTGCTTCATCAGCTGCTGCATGTTCATAATTATTCCCCCTTAGCGGGCTTGACCTGAGCCAGATCTCCGCGGAAAACCTCAAGGAAACGCTTCACGAGAGGCTCGTCTTTGGCGGTTTCCGCAGCAACTCCACGAGAGGATTGCTGCTCTCTCATTATAAGAGACACCGAAACCGCTTTACCAACGAGTTCACTGGCGGCCGCGTCGAGCACTTTTCTGTGCTCCTTCGTCTGGAGCATCGCAAGCGGAGTGCCACCGGGCATCACGACTTCGACTGCGTCTTCAGTGCGGTCGATACGGTCGGCGTTTTGAAGATAGATGGCCGCGGCAGCAGACTTCTCCTCCACCCGGCGGGTAAAAATATCGGCGAAAGTAAACGATTCCGGTGAGGCCGGCTTCTCCTCGCGCTTTTCGTCGGGTTTTGGGGGTTTTGGCGCCGGAGCAGACCGCTTTATCGGCGGAGCGCTCACGCTTCCACCCCGGTTGACCTCACGAAGCACATCTTCAATGTCGCGGACGTGGCCAACCTTGGCGAGTTTGACAAACCCCACTTCGAGATGGAACCGAGGCTGAGAGGTCCAGCGCAAGTCATTCTCCAGCCGCAGCAGCATGTCGAAAAATCGGATGAGATCCTGTTCGGAAAAGTGCTCCGAGCGCGCGGCAAGCGCGCGCTTCTCGTCGGCGCTGCCGAGGACCTTGTCTTCGAGGCCGAGTTTCAAAACGAGGAGATCGCGGACGCGGCTTATGAATTCGCGAACATATTGCTGAAGATTGAGGCCCTGGTCCACAACGATGCCGACGGTCTCGAGCAGCGCCTTCGAGTCGCGCCCGGCCAGCGCATCCAGCGTCCGATCCAGAATTTCGGCTGGAATGAAGCCCAGGACATCGCGAACGTTCTCGTCGACCACATCCTGTCCGCTGAAGGAGATGATCTGATCCAGAAGCGACTGCGCGTCACGCATGCTGCCTTCCGACGCTTTGACGATGTAGCTGAGGGCTCGATCGTCGATTTTCACTCCTTCGCGTTCGGCGATCTGACGCAGGTGAGCCTGGATTTCGGCAGGAGAAATCGTCCGGAAGACAAACTGCTGACAACGCGACAGGATGGTCGCCGGCAACTTGTGGCGCTCGGTTGTCGCCATGATGAAGACGACGTGTGAGGGCGGTTCCTCCAGGATCTTTAAAAGGGCGTTGAACGCCGAAGTCGAAAGCATGTGGACTTCATCGATGATGAAGATCTTGTAACGGCTCCGCGCCGGAGCATACTTGGCGCTCTCGCGGAGCTCGCGAATGTTGTCCACTCCCGTATTCGACGCCGCGTCGATTTCAAAAACGTCGATCGATCTTCCCGCCGAGATCTCCTCGCAGGAAGGGCACTGGTTGCACGGAGTGATCGTGGGGCCTTGCGCGCAGTTCAGGCCTTTCGCCAGAATGCGGGCGGTCGTGGTCTTTCCAACACCACGCGGTCCGGAGAAAAGATAGGCGTGGCCGATGCGATCCTTCTGGATCGCGTTTTGCAGGGTCTGGATGATCGGCTTCTGGCCGACAACATCTTCAAAGACCTGTGGCCGGAAC
>QHXD01000812.1:0-2963 GCA_003223895.1 Acidobacteriota bacterium | reverse complement strand
GACCTGGCGGGGTTTTCGGGCTCCAATTGCACAGCCCCCCAAAGCCTGTGCCGTTAAGCGGTGGCCGCTTAAGCGGAGAGAGTGGGATTCGAACCCACGGTGGAGTTACCCCCACACACGCTTTCCAAGCGTGCTCCTTAAACCACTCGGACATCTCTCCGATGATTTTCGTTTCAAATTAACTTTTCGACTCTACCACAACTGGTCTTGCACCGTAGCGGCGGTCTATGACCGTATTCCCCTCCTCGTGAGGAGGGAATTTGCCGGTATTGCGACTTTATGGCAAAGCCCATCCTTGCGAAAGTAAGGTGGCTGCGTCATCAAGAAAACGGTGCGAAGCCACTTTAGAAGGCGCAGACGGGGTGGTCGCTCACGTAACCAGTCTGGTTCCCGCATTTCCACCTTCATAGAGCGCCGCTACAGCTACGGCGCTACGTCCGTGTGATCTGTATTTGCCTCGGGGTGAGTTCTTCGAGCAGCCCTCGAATATCTTCCACAAGCCTNNTGTTGAGGGCCTTGGAGAGCTGCGCCCGCGCACCGTTCAGGTTCCCCCGGTGGAGGTGGTGCAGACCAACGGCGGTTTGCACCAGCCCCTGATAATACAGGCGGAGCGGACCGCCGGTCTCCCGCCACAAGTCTTCCCAGGCTTCGTGGGCGTCAAAGAACCGACCGGCGTTAAAAAAATTTATTCCGTCCTCCAGGTGGTCGCTCACAAACCGGTCCGTTAAGTTACTGAGTTATATGCCTCAGACAGGGCAGTCGGCGCATTGGAAAATCGGAAAGCATAGCCCATCGGCATCCCGATTCCAACAGGATTCTTTGCCCACGGAACGGACGTTCACTCTTCGCTTGCAAACCGGTCCGGGACCCGTATCATTTGGGTGTGGCGGGCGACGACCAGACCGCACCGCTTCAAGCCCAATCCGACAGTCATAAAGCCGTCGAATGCATAAGGAGGATGAATGCAGCCAATCGCATTCTGCTATCGGTGCCGCGGTATGAGAGTAGGCTGGAACCAGCGCTACATTTTGCACTGCCTGATGTGTAAGGAGTGGATTTCGAAATCTTCTAAGTTATTGATTCTTACTGTGCTTCTTTCGATCATAGCTTTCACGTTCCAAACTCCGGGTTCCTTCGTTTTCTCTGACTTCAATCTCGATGAGGCCCAGAATCCGGTCCTTGCGGCCGGCGTAGTCCCGATTCCGAGCCCCGCCGTGACGGCGATGGAGGAATTCCTCGAGAAATACAACATCGCCGGGGCCAATCGGGGCCGCGTGGCCCGTGCGATCATCCACAGTAGCCGGAAACACGATCTGGATCCTCGCCTCGTGGCGAGCATCATGATTGTCGAGAGCCGGGCAAACCCCTTCGCGATTTCCGAAGCGGACTCTGTCGGAATGATGCAGATCCATCTGAAGACCTGGGGGGAGAAGGCCGTCGTCGAGGGCGTCAACCTCTTTAAAATTGAGGACAACATCGATTTCGGGGTCCGTATCCTCAAAGACTACGTCAAGCGGTTCGGTATGTGGCAGGGAGTTAAGCGGTATAAAGGATGGAATTCCGAAATCCCTAACTCCAATCAAAATGCCGAGGACTACGTTCAGCGCGTCCGAAGCTTCTACGAATACGAGAGAAACCCCGCCAGCCCGACTCAGGTTCTCCAATAGAGACTGAATAGCCTCAAAAGGCACAAAGGCACAAAACGCTATCTCAAGCGTTTTGTGCTCTTTTGTGCGTTTTGTGGCCGTCCGCCTGCCCAGGATCTTATAGTATGGATATAAAGCAGTCTTGACAGTGAGAGACTCAGATCCTATATTCGAAGTTGGAATATTTACGTCTAACTTTTGCAGGCTGCTAGGAGGAGTTTACGATGAGCAAGATTATAGGGATCGACCTGGGCACCACCAACTCCGTCGTCGCCGTTATGGAAGGTGGGGAGCCGGTCGTCATAGCCAATCAGGAGGGCGGACGCACAACGCCCTCGGTCGTGGCGTTTACGAAGGGTGGTGAGCGCCTCGTCGGGCAGGTTGCCAAGCGTCAGGCCGTCACCAATGCCGAAAATACTGTCTATTCGATCAAGCGGTTCATGGGCCGGCGTTACGACGAAGTAAACGAAGAAATGAAGATGGTGCCCTACAAGGTCACCCGTTCCAGCAACAACGACGCGCGAGTGGAAATCACGGGCAAGGAGTACTCGCCACCAGAGATCTCCGCGATGATTCTTCAGAAGCTGAAGAGCGCCGCAGAGGATTACCTCGGCCAGAAGGTGGATAAGGCGGTCATCACGGTCCCCGCATACTTCAATGATGCCCAGCGGCAGGCGACAAAAGATGCCGGACGCATCGCCGGACTCGAAGTGCTTCGCATCATCAATGAGCCCACGGCTGCGGCGCTCGCCTACGGTCTGGACAAGAAGAAGGACGAAACCATCGCGGTGTATGACTTTGGAGGCGGTACGTTCGACATCTCGATCCTGGAAGTCGGAGAAGGCGTTGTCGAAGTGAAGTCCACCAATGGAGATACACACCTTGGTGGCGACAACCTGGATCAGCGCATCATCGACTGGATTATCGATGAGTTCAAGAAAGACCAGGGCATCGATCTTTCAAAGGACAAGATGGCACTGCAGCGTCTTAAGGAAGCTGCGGAAAAAGCAAAGATGGAGCTTTCGACGGTCCAGGAGACCGAGATCACGCTTCCGTTCATCACGGCAGATGCCACCGGCCCGAAGCATATGAACCTGAAGCTGACGCGGTCGAAGTTCGAAGCGCTGGTCGATGATATTCTTCAGCGCACCATCGGTCCCTGCAAGCAGGCTCTACAGGATGCCGGCGTGAAGCCGAGCGATATCGACGAGGTCGTCCTCGTCGGCGGCTCGACGCGAATTCCGAAAGTTCAGCAGATCGTCCGAGAACTGTTCGGCAAGGAACCCCACAAGGGTGTGAACCCGGACGAGGTGGTTG
>QHXD01000811.1:718-2958 GCA_003223895.1 Acidobacteriota bacterium | reverse complement strand
CGGCGTAGACGAAGGCGGGTCCCTCGATGCGATAGTGGCCCTTCCATTCGATTGCGAAGCTGGCATCGGTCTCCTCTAGATGGACCGGTTCGGGATCGCCGTCCCTGGCCAGACGGACCGCCAGTTGGTCGGTGACGTCGAGTAGCCAGGCGTCTCCGGTATCGGTGGAGAACAAAATGAGTCGACCGAGGGTCACCATGCGTCCATCGTGATCGGCGGCCTTGTCCTGGATGTAGCGAATCTCGTCGGCGAGGCGGAAGCCCTTGCCGTCCACCATCTGGGTTCCTGACCCGCGCTTAATGGTTCTGCGGCCCACAGTTTTTTCTCTCCATCGAGTATAGTGCGTGGACATGGAACGGTTCATCCAGTTGTTCGCGGATTTCCTGGCCTTGGTCTATCACTGCTTCGACCGCATCGTCATTCATGGGTACCTGAGCGGCTTGTCCCGGCCCGAGCAGGTGGTCTATTTCTTCCGGCAGGTCCTGGGCATCCCGATGGTGAGCAAAGAAATCCTCAGTCAGCGCACCAACGACTACCGGGACTGGGTCGAGGCGTACGCCCGCAACCACAACATCCCGATGGAATGGGCTGAAAAAGGAACTCGTAAAGAGGACTACGTTCTACCCGCGCTGCGTCGCATGGAGAAGAAGAACGCCTATGGCGTCTACTTCATCTTCAAGAGCATGGAGCAGGGCCGAACCTTCCGCATCGGCGTGCCCAAATTTCCGACGCAAGATCCCAACCATCGCATCCTGGCGCACCAACGGAGCCGCTTCACCCATTACTACTTCTATATCCGGGATGCCGTTCTGGGGCCCATCATCGTGCGCGTGGCGAGTTTTTTTCCTTTTCATGCCACCTACTGGCTCAACGGCCACTCTTTCATAGAACAGGAACTGAAGCGCAAGCAGATCGGCTTCCGCAAAAACGACAATGCTTTCCTGGCGGTGGATAATGTGGACGAACTACAGGCAGCCGCCGACCGTCTGAGCGCGGAGATCATCGGCAAACAACTCGATTACTGGACGTTCCTTTTGGGGCCGAAGTTCTCCAAAAAGGAACGCAGCCAGATGAACCTATCGCGGTTCTACGCCATCGCGCAGATCGAGTACTGTCGCAACTTCATTTTCAAACGTCACTTCCCGATCCACAAGATCTTCGAGCGAAGCTGCGAACTCGGGCTCTGGCGTTTGACAGCCCATCGCATCAGTGAGATCTTCGGCGTCCGGCTCAACAAGCGACTGCGCGGCAAACTGGCGACTGTCCTCGAACAGATCGAGCACGGTCATCATGTCTTCCGAGCCTATGGGAAAAACTCCTTCCTCAAACAATATGAAAAGTTCTCCCGGTTCCTACGCAACGAACTGTGTTCCAACAATCTGCGCGACTTCGGTCTGAAGAAGGGGCTCAACCATCTCGATGCTGTACGCAAAAGATTCCAGATCATTACCGATCGTTTCGCCGATTGCCAGGCCCCGTGGCTCAACGTCCATGTGGATTTCCCGCTGCTGCAACGGCTGGCCCTTCCGGTGACCATCGGCACCGTCCGTTATCCCGGAATCAAAATCCATGACACGCGGACCATTCGCCTCATGGAAGTCCTCCTGCATGGCGGCACCACCCTCGGCGGCTGGACCGCCAGACAGATCCATGAGGCGGTCGTCACCACGTTTCGACTCTCTGAGAAAACCTACGGGCTGAACCAACTCCGTTACGACCTGCGCAAGCTGAAAGGGCATGGTCTCCTGGAACGCGATGGCTCCCGCTACGCCTACCACCTCACCGCCAAAGGGGTGCAGGTGGCACTCCTGTTCCTGTTCTTCCACCAACGTCTCTGCGGTCCGCTGGCCAACAGCCGGTTCCACCATAAGCCAGATCCCAAACACTGCCCGAAGAGCAAACTGGAAGTCGCCTACCACAAGGCCGACACGGCGATCCAAGACATCGTTGACCTGCTCGCCGCGGCCTGATGTTACCTGTTCAAATGTTGAAGTATTCTTGTTTAAGATCTTCGATCCAAGAATCTAATAAACAGATGTTTAATGTCTTATTAGTGTTCATCAGTGTTCATTAGTGGCCATCCAATTCCCTCAGCAACTCTTTCACCGCCGCATCCAACTGGGTGTCCTTGCCCGTGTAGCTTTCGCCGATCGGCCGGCTCACAGCGATATCCACCGGCCGCGGATGCATTTCCATGGGCGTGCCGTCGTGCGCGGTGATGCGCGTGGTGGGCAGCCGCA
>QHXD01000811.1:0-511 GCA_003223895.1 Acidobacteriota bacterium | reverse complement strand
GCATTCTGCCTCGCTCGGTCATGGTCAAATACGGGCGCCGGGCGAGCACGTCGAGTGCATATGCATTTACGAAACCGCCATTGTTGTTGCGCACGTCGACGATCACGCCCGCGCGGGAGTGGTTTTCCGCATCCAGGTCCACGAACAGCCGCTCGAGCGAAGTCGAGGACATGTCGATCATATGCACATAGCCGAGCTTGCCCCCGCTGGCGCGCGTGACGTAGTCGCGATTGTCGTTCACCCACTGCCGGTAGAGCAGCCCCTTCTCGGTAGCCTGGTTGACCGGCTGTACCGCCACCTCGCGTTTCTCCGGCTCGATCGACAGCGTTACGCGGCGCCCGATCTTGTGCTCGAGCAGCTCGTCCAGATTGGTATGCGCCGTGATCGCGACGCCATCGACCGCAGTGAGGTAATCACCGGGCTTGATCTTGCCTGACACCGCCGCCGGGCTGAGCCGGATCACCTCGGTGACCCGCAGCTTTCCCGAGCTTTCGTATTCCGTGCGATCGAA
>QHXD01000810.1:2473-3295 GCA_003223895.1 Acidobacteriota bacterium | reverse complement strand
CACTGACGAGCAATGCGGTAAAAAGAAAATTCAAGGCACGGTTCATGAGCCCACCTCCGAAAGAAGATAATCAGTTCTTTAGTCTAGGGGGTCTTTGGGTAGAGCGAGGCGAGTATAACAACAACTCGGGGACCTACAGCTTGTTGGTCACCGAATTACTCAGCTTATTAAAAACGGCGTGTTTCAACTCATCGAGGCCGGCGCCGGTGACCGAAGAGATCTTGATCAACTCGAGATTGTTTTTCCTGGTCCAGCGCTCGAGCTTCTCAACCTTCTCGGGGATAGCCACATCCATCTTCGCTGCGACGATGATCTTGGGTTTACGGGGCAGATCCGGATTATGTTCAGCCAGTTCCGACTCGATGGCGTGAAATTCATCCACGGGATCACGTTCGCTCATGGCCGACATGTCGATCAGGTGAAGTAGCACGCGAGTACGTTCGATGTGTTTGAGGAACTGTATGCCGAGACCATGGCCAAGATGGGCGCCCTCGATGAGGCCCGGAATATCGGCGACGACGAAAGATTGATCCATGCCTACTGAGACGACGCCAAGATGGGGTTCGAGCGTCGTGAAAGGGTACTCCGCAATCTTCGGACGAGCCGCGGAAATGCGCGAGATCAGGGTCGATTTACCCACGTTGGGATAACCCACCAGTCCGACATCCGCCAGCAGCTTCAGCTCGAGTCGCAACGTCTTTTCTTCGCCGGGTGCACCGTCCTGGGCTTTGTGCGGGACGCGATTCACGGACGATGCAAAGTGCGCATTGCCGTGGCCCCCGCGTCCGCCTTTCGCGATGAGCACACGCTCGCCAGGTTTTG
>QHXD01000810.1:0-2459 GCA_003223895.1 Acidobacteriota bacterium | reverse complement strand
GAGTCCCTCGCCTGTTTCATCGTCGTGGACAACAGTCCCGATCGGAACTGAAACATCCAGATCGCTGCCGCTGCGGCCGTGCCGGTTGCTCCCTTCGCCATGGCGCCCCCGTTCGGCTCGGAACGTGTGATTGAATCGGAACTTCAGCAGCGTGTTGGCGTGAGGGTCGCTAATGAGGTGAACGCTGCCTCCGCTGCCGCCATCACCGCCGCTGGGTCCACCCTTTGGGACAAACTTCTCCCTCCGGAAAGCGATACAGCCGTGACCGCCGTCACCGCCTTTAACTGTGATTTTGGCTTCGTCGATGAACATGGTTAGATGGAACACAAAGCCGGGAAGCCAGAAGCCAAGAAGCCAGAAGCCAGAATGGAGTCGGCCCTATTCTGGCTTCTGGCTTCTTGGCTTCTGGCTTCTTGTTCTATTCGACCGGTTGAATGGAGATGAATCTCCCGCTGTGGCCTTTATCCTCGAAGTGCACGATGCCGGGGATCTTGGCAAAAAGCGTGTCGTCCCTGCCGATACCGACGTTGATGCCGGGCTTGAACTTCGTCCCGCGCTGCCGGACGAGAATCGATCCTCCCGTCACGACCTGGCCCGCAAAACGCTTCACACCGAGCCGCTGCGAATGGCTGTCGCGGCCATTGCGAGAACTTCCAACTCCTTTTTTATGAGCCATACATAACTCCTGGTCTACAGCAGGATCTTTTCAATCCGGACTGCCGTGAAATCCTGTCTGTGGCCGTTGGTTCGACGATACTGTTTCTTCCGTTTCTTCTTGAATACGAGGATCTTCCTGGCCCGGTCCTGCTCGATGACGGTGGCTTCGACCTTCGCGTTGGCGACCAGCGGCGAACCGACCTTGATTTCGCCGTCATTGTCGACCAGCAGCACATCGCCGAGCTCTACTTTGGAGCCCACTTCGCCGGAGAACTTCTCGAGCCGAATCGTTTGTCCAGGCGTCACCCTGTACTGCTTGCCGCCTGATCGGATCACGGCGTACATAGTCTTATCCTCCTCCGTAAAGGCAAATAACCATTCTAGCGGCCCGGTTTTAGAGGTGTCAACCGCGCTTTTTCGCCTTGGGATGTGCTTTGTCGTATTCGGCGCGGAGATGTTCAAGGCTCACGTGGGTGTACTTTTCCGTGGTAGCGAGACTGGCGTGGCCGAGGAGTTCCTGAATGGCACGAAGGTCGGCGCCTCGTTCGAGCAAGTGAGTCGCGAAAGTGTGCCGCAGGGTATGGGTGGTCAGCCGCCGGCCTGACGGCAGCCGCATTCGGGTCTTTTCCACGAGCCGCTGGACGTCGCGGGCGTCCAGGCGTCGGCCGCGAATGCTGACGAAGACGGGGATCTGGCCGTCGTCTTCGACCTCAACAACACCAAGCCGGTTCCGTTCCGAAATGTAGGCTGCCAGCGCGCGGGCGGCGTACTCGCCGAATGGGACGATTCGCTGCTTCTTTCCTTTGCCGAACACGCGGACCAGCTGCTGTGGCATGTCCAGGCTCTCGTCATTCAGCCCGACCAGCTCGCGAACACGGAGACCGCTCGCGTAGAGCAACTCGAGAATCGCGCGATCACGCAAATCCTTCATCGACGAACCCTGCGGCATTTCGACAACGGTGGCGGCCTCGTCTTCATCCAGATACGACGGCAGCTTCTTCGGCAGGCGCGGCGATGTAATCAGCTCCGCGGGATTGCTTTTGAGACGCCCGTCCCTGACCAGAAACCTGAAGAAGGTCCGCATGCACGCGAGCTTTCGCGCGACGGAGCTCTTTTGAAGCTTCGGTTTCTTCTCATAAAGGTGATTCAGGAAGTCTCGAAGAAAGGTGTGATCCACGGATTCGATGCCGGCGCTCCGGGAAGCAGCAAACTTCTGAAAGTCGCGGAGATCGAATTCATAACTGCTTATTGTGTGTTCGGAGAGCGCTCTGTTACGAAGCGCTTCAAGAAAAGCCTCAATGTGCTCTTCCAAACCTCAGCCCTCCTCGAGGAGGGAGGGCACAGCCGCACGATAAGCTTCAAGCAGGCGTGTCGTGATCGGGCCGGGACGGCCGTTGCCAACGGGTTTGCCGTCGACCCGTGTGATCGGAACGACTTCCCGGCCTGTGCTTGTGAGAAACATTTCGTCGGCCCGCTTGGTCTGGGTCACGTGAGAAAATCCCTCGACTACGCGGATGCCCATTTTTCTAGCCAGATCCAGCACGACGCCGCGAGTGATTCCATCCACAATGCCCGCATCGAGCGGCGGTGTTGTAATGGTTCCATTCTGTACAAGATAAATGTTGCTCGTGATTCCGTCGGACAGCTGGTTGTCCGCGGTGAGAAGAATGGCTTCGAAAGCTACCTTCGACTTTGCCTCACGCAGCGCGAGCACCTGGTGAATCAGGCTCCCTGTTTTGATGTCCGCATGCCGCCCGCTGCGGCGCACCGACGAAATCACAACGTTAACGCCGTCTGCATAG
>QHXD01000045.1:10251-17366 GCA_003223895.1 Acidobacteriota bacterium | reverse complement strand
CGCACCTCGCGCCTGGACCACCGTCGACGAAAGATTTTCGTCAGAGAGATCGCCTCAAAAGCAGATGACATGATTGAGATTATATAATCCCTTCAAAAACAGGCTTAATTCTCAATCCCCCGGCGCCCGACATCTTTTGCAACGACGCTGCGAACTTTGCAACGTCATGGAAAACTTTGTCGAGACACCGACATCTTTTGCAGCGCCGCTGCTAATTTTGCAACGGCGTTGCGAATTCGCCGCACCTCTTGCGTCGGGCTTGGCTTCTGCCCTCCTTTTGTGGTTAAACTGACTCGCATGAAGCCCGCCAAAGCCAACGAAGATCTTCTGAGCCGAATTCGACAAAAGCGCCTGCAAGTCGAGCGGTTTATATCAGCCGAGCTACCTCGCAAGCGCCGGCTTCTCAACATGACGATTCTGGGGGGTACGCTTGCGGCCACTCTAACGGCTTTTCCTGCCGTCGGCGGGCAGTCATTCACCGCGTGGCTGACGAAGACATTTGGCCTGGGATCGCCCTCGTGGCAAATCCTATGTGGAGCTGCCTCAATATCTTCGATCGTGGCCACCGTCGCAACACAGCTTCTCAAATCGCATCACATCGAGGAGCACGTAACCCGAGCTCAGGGCTGCCGGGCGAAGCTGGAAGTCCTGGAGGTGGGGTTGACTGGCGGCCAACTGCAGGCCCCGCAGGCGACGACCGAATATATGAAGTGTGTCGAAGAGATCGCGTTTCTGGAAGTTCCTGACGCAAAGTAAGGACGTCCCCGCTAACCCACTCAAAACACGGGAATTCCTGATTTCATAGCCTTCGACCAAAAACCGCACATCAACGCTGCAGTTCATTGGATCTATGGCCGATAAGAAGATCCATGGACCTGACGATTGTCATTCCCAGCTACAACCACAACAACAGTGTCGTTGAATGCGTTCTTGCCCTCGACCACAACGAGGCCGAGATCATTGTCGTTGACGATAGCTCGACCCAGCCAGTAGTCGTCCCCCCGAACAGCGCTCGAGTTATTCGGCATAACCGTCATCGCGGGCGGGCGGCCGCTCTGAACACGGGCCTCAGGGCTGCGGCGCACGATCTCGTGCTTGTCATCGACGACGACATTTACGCTGCGCCGGATATGGTTGAACAATTGGTGGAAGAGTTCAACCTCCTGGACAATCCTTTGATCGCCCTTGCCGGTCACGTCGTCTGGGACCCGGACCTTCCGCTCACATTGACCATGCGCTGGCTGGAAGGAACCGGGAAGTTTCCCGCTCCCACACTGCTCTTTCGACCTTTCGTGCTCGACTATGGGGGGTATGACGAGAATTTTACGCGCGGCATGGAAGATGTTGAGCTCGAGTTGAGGCTGAAGCAACACGGACTCGAAAGCCGGCGCCTGGAATCCGCAGTCGGTTTTCAGAACAAGATCATCCAAATTCGCGATTTCGTGGAGCGGGAATTCACTTGCGGGCTCTCGGCTGTATATCTGCATTCGAAGTTTCCGGAATATCTGCCGCAAGTGGACGACATGGAAGCCCTGCTCCGAAATGAAAAGCACGCAGCAGACGCGGAAGCTGCGGTCTCCGAGATCGCTCTCCTCGAGCAGGCGGACTCCGATACTCTTCCTTCGGGAGCATCCGATCTATTTGCGCATGTTTGCCGTCACTACTTTCTGCACGGCGTGTTTGAAGGATTGCGCGACATGGGCGGGATAAAACAGCGCAAGCGGGATTCCTCGACGCTCGCCATTTACAACCACGCATGTGGTCTGGAAGAAATGGGAGAGCTTGATGAAGCGCGGCGGCTGTTCCGGCTCGTTCTCCACCGGCCTGACGAAGAGTATTGGAGCGGGGCGGAGTATCACCTGGGTTGCATTGAATCCGCTTTAGGAAACGCTCCCACAGCAGACATGCATTTTGTCGAGTGTATTCGCTTGAACCCCGGCCACAGCGACGCCCGCAGAGCGCTGAACCAACCGTCGCTTTATCGAGAGGTCAGCCCAAACGTTTTTGAGATGATCGGACCGCCAATGCCGACCAGGGTCCTGTTTATCGTCTTCGGCGATCTCGGCGACGTGGTGAATGGGTTCCCGGTAGTCGCAGCTTTGAGAGAAAAGTTCGAAGCTGAAACCGTTTGGCTCACATCGCCGAAATATGCAGGGCTCGCGCGGGCGAGTTTCGCCGATGCGGTGAGAGAGACCGACATGCGAGGAATCATTCCGTGGGAGTGGATCCACTCGGAAGGTTTCACCCATGTGTTCTGTCCGGAGGGCGACGCGAACAGGGAAGAGTGGGAAGCCAGCGGCCTGCATCGAATCGACTTCATGGCGCTGAAATGTGGGGTCGAACTTGAAACCCATCGGACATGGCTGGAGCCTGGGCCCGAAGCGCTGACCGAGGCTAAAGGGTTTCTCGAACAGCATGGTTTGAAGCGAGGAGAGTTCGTAGCCGCTGCGCATATCGGGGCAACGAGCAGGCACTGGCCGCATTCGAACCTCGTTAAACTGGCCACAGAAATCGATATGCCGGTAGTGGTCTTGGGCGAGAAGACCGATCCCGCAGTCCCCGGAACGATTTCCTGTTTCGGAAAATCGTTCCAGGTCGTGGCCGCGTTGATCGGCTGGAGCGCCTTCTATCTGGGGCCGGATTCCGGTATCTCGTGGATTGCAACCACAACGGGGGCACCGATGGGTGTCTTTATGGATCCGACGCCGCCAAACGATCTCAATACCGGATTTCGCGACGTCCTGCTTGCTGAAAAAAAAGACATCGAGGAATGGGGTATCTACACGAGCCCCGAGACCGTAATTCAACACCTGCGATCCAACATCTTGATAAAGGAGCCCCAATGAGGATTCTCGTGACAGGAGGTTTAGGTCCGATCGGCCTGCCCTTGGTCAAAGAACTGCGCAAGCGCGGACACAGCGTCTGGTCTTCGGACGTTTTCCACGATCACGACCGCTTCCACGTGCGCTGCGACGTTTCGAAATTCCGCCAGATCCAACAGTTGCTGTCCAGCCAGCGATTCGATTACGTCTATCACCTGGGCGACGAGTCCGGCCGGTCCAATGGGGAGGAATTCTACGAGGATCTGTGGACCACCAACATCCTCGCAACGAAGAACCTGCTTCGCCTGCAGGAGATATATCGATTCCGCATGATCTTCTGCAGCAGCTCTGAGGTCTACGGCGACTGGAACGGCGTGATGTCTGAAGATGTGATGGACAATAACGAGATTCGCCAGCTCAACGACTACGCCCTCACCAAGTGGGTCTCCGAAATCCAGGTGATGAATCATTCACGAATGGCCAATACCGAGAACGTTCGCGTGCGTTTGTTCAACACATACGGGCCGGGCGAGCACTTTTCACCGTTCGCTGGAGCTGTGTGCATGTTCGCCTATTCCGCGCTTCAAAGCGCACCCTATGAGGTCTACCTCAACCACCGGCGAACGTTTACTTATTTGACGGATGCGGTCCGTACATTGGCCAACGTCGTCTCGAATTTTCATCCCGGCGAAGCGTACAACATCGCCGGCCGTGAGCACCACGACATCAAGTACGTGTCGGATCTGGTCCTGAATTTGCTCGGCAAGTCCGACGGCTTCGTCATCTACAAAGAAACGGAACCGTTCACCACGAAAGACAAGAAAACGGACATCACCAAAGCGATTCGCGACCTGGATCACCGGCCCGCAGTGGCACTTGAAGATGGCGTTCGATACACCCTGGAATGGATGAAGGCCGCTTACGGTGAAACGAAACCGGTCATGTCCTTGAGCCCTGCGCTCGCCTCACCCCAAAAGGTCTTGATTATGTAGGTGCCAACATTAAAGTTGATCCAATTCCTGGAGTATAAGCCGTTTCCGTTCTTCCGGAAGGAATGCGGCCTCAAAGGAATTGCCCGCCAGAGTGTGGAGCTCGTCTTTGGTGAAACCGAAGGCGTTGTGAATGGCGAGGAAGTTTTCGTTGATGTAGCCGCCGAAATAGGCAGGATCGTCCGAGTTGATCGTCACGCAAAGGCCGGCGTCGAGAAGCTGTTTCAGGTTGTGGTCTTCGATCCTATCGAAGACCCGCAGTTTGACATTGGAAAGCGGACAAACCGTAAGAGGCACGCGCTCGGATCGGAGACGCGCGACGAGAGCAGGATCCTCCATGCACCGGACGCCGTGGTCAATCCGGGAGGCCTGAAGCGCATCCAGGGCCTGCCATACATAGTCCGGCGGACCTTCCTCGCCGGCGTGAGCAACGACAAACAAGCCTTCCTGGCGGGCGCGGGCAAAGACCGCTGTGAATTTTTCCGGCGGATGACCTCGTTCAGACGAGTCGAGACCCACGCCTGAGAAATATTCGCGGTACGGAAGCGCAGCCTCGAGTGTCTGCATGGCTGCGGCAGCGCTCAGATGGCGGAGAAAACACAAAATCAGCGCCGAGGAAATCCCGAATTCCCGCTCACCTTCCCGAAACGCGTGATGTAGACCCTCAATTATGGCCTGCATGGGCACGCCCCGTTCGGTGTGCGCCTGCGGATCAAAGAAAACCTCGGCGTGCCGGACGTTCTGTTCATGGGCTTTGTTCAAATAAGCTCGGGCGAGGTCATGGAAGTCGCGGTCGCGGATCATGACGCGGGTGCCTTCGTAATAGATGTCGAGGAAGGACTGAAGGTCCGAGAACTCGTAAGCCTTTCTCACCTCTTCCGGAGATTTGTACGTAAGAGCGACGCGGTTTCTCGATGCAAACTCAAACATCAACTCCGGCTCGAGCGTCCCTTCGATGTGGAGGTGCAGTTCCGCCTTCGGCATTCGTTGAATGAGACTCTTCACAGGCACCCCATCCCATAAGGATACTCCGGTGATAAATGGTGTAGACCAGAACCACTTTTCCGTCAGTTTCTTGACATCCTCCCGAGGCCTCTAGTCGAAAAAATGACAGAAACGAACGCTCTGGTAGGAATAGGACGGACAATTTCTCCCAGACAATAGGTCTCAAGTGCCGTTCCACAGACGCGATTTAACCCACAACTTGAGCCATCTCAAACATTTGATTAGCGAATCGGCGAGCTCGAGAACTGGATTGAGCAAAGCTGTCAGAAAAACTATGGGGCCTGGACAGGTGTCGGGACATTGGCAAGTCAAGTGCACTTAAGAGTCTGTATAGAGGAGAACCCCACGATGTATACCGAAACCATGACAGCTACTCAACCCCGAACGAAGATGTTCCTGGACATCCCAACCGCCGCTGAGCTGGCCGGATTTTCCATTCGCCATTTCCGCAGAATCATTGAAGAAGATCGCATTCCGATAGTCCAGATCGGGCGGAAATTCTTCATTCTCGGACGGGACTTCGTGAACTGGGAGTCTACCAAGAAGACCAAGAGGCCTGCGTAGTCTGCCTACAAACTGGTAGATGATGGCCTACGCATTGTGTCATCTGACGACCTACGGGTCACCGGTTCTGCCTCTTGACCTGCCCTTGACCCGCTTCGACGAATAACGTACAGTCGGCCGCAATGCGAGAGAAATTCGGCTTTATCCGCCTTCCCGTCTTGCTTGTGGTGTTCTTTTTCATCGGCAGACTGGCGCTGGGAGCGGCTGGAGCGTCCTACGATATCGGGAATCGCCTGTTCTCAATGGTGATCCTTCAAGTGCATTTGGCGCTCTTATGGCCGGCGGTCGGCCGGCGCTATCGCGGATACGGCATTGGCGGATCGATTTTGGTCGCCGTAATGATTGTCTTTGTGTCGCAGGCGCTGATCTGGTCCATGACCGCGATTTCCTATCTTGCTGGAATCCATACGTATTTCAACGATCCTGTTGCGATCAACGGCACCCCTGAACCCATCGGGCTCGGTGCAGCGATGATTTCGCGCACAATCACTTTTGTGGCGAATTGCGTCGTCGGGGCGATCCTTGGTGCGATTGGTTGGGCCTTGGGCGGGTTGATTCCGGCAGAGAGAATTTAGGCCGCGGATTACGGATGACGCGGATCCAATCCGTATCATTACGCAATCCGCGGCTTCGTTATTTTTTCGCCCCTAGAACGGAGTCCTTTGCGGCCTTCGCCACGCGGAATTTCAGGACCGTCTTTGCGGGAATCTTGATTTCCTCACCCGTCGCGGGATTGCGTCCCATGCGGGCCTTTCTCTTCTGCTTTACGAGTTTTCCAAGGCCTGGCACAGCGAACTCACCTTTCTTGGCTTCGCGATACGCAAGATCGATGAGAGACGCCATAAAGTCCTTGACCTGTTTCTTGCTGAGGCCCGTTCTCGTCGACATTTCCGCGACGGTCTGGGTCTGGGTCATCTTTGCCATCAAATTCCTCCTTTAAAGTTCTTGTCGTCTTCCTTGAAGTTGTCCCGAATTTTTCCGCCAATAAAGAGCACGCAACAGAACCGCTTTAGAAAGTTAGAGTGTGCGCGTGGTTCTGTCAACCACTAAGCTCTCTTAAAAGCCTTCAGTATTTCTCGCAGATCGTACCGAAGGATGATCGGGCGGCCGTGAGGACAGACCGTTGGCACATCCGTCTTCATGAGCTCTCCGAGCAGCCATCGCATTTTCGTTTCATCAAGCGGTGTGTTGATCTTGATTGCGGCGTGACATGAAACAGTCGCCGCAATTTTCTTCTTCAACGCATCGATGTTCATGACCTGTGTTTCGCGCTCGAGCCCGTCCAGCAACTCGACCAGCAGCTTCTCCACGGCCGCCGCCTTCAATACGGCGGGAGCCGTCTTGATCGCGATGGTCTTCGGGCCGAATGGCTCGACTTCGAAACCGTTCTGCGCCAGCTCCGGAATAATACTGTCGAGAATCACAAGCTGCCGCGGCGGCAACTGAACCACGATGGGCATTAATAATCGCTGGATATCGAGCTTTCCTGCAAGCTTTTGTCGCAGGTATGCTTCGAATAAAACACGCTCGTGCGCGACGTGCTGATCTATCACGATGAGGCCCGACAAATCTGTCGCAATGATGAAGCTGTCGCGCAGCTGGCCGAGCGGGCGAACTTCACTCATGACGCGCTCGAACTCGGGATACGTCGGCGCTTCTTCAGCCGCCTGTTCCCCGCACGTCTCGATCGATTCTCCGGCTTTGAAATTCAAAGCCAGCGGCACTTCTTCGCCCG
>QHXD01000045.1:0-10120 GCA_003223895.1 Acidobacteriota bacterium | reverse complement strand
ATCGCGTCGTGAACGAAAGACTGATGCTTGAACCGGACTTCGGTCTTTGCCGGATGGACATTCACGTCGACATCTTCGTACGGAATCGTCACGAACAGGATCACGACGGGAAACGTTCCCGAGGGCAGGATGTTTCGATACGCATCGCTGATCGCGTGGAGAATGATCCTGTCACGCACCAGCCTCCGGTTGATGAAAAAGAACATCGAATTCCGGTTGTACTTCTGAATGTGCGGCCGGGATGTGAACAGGTGGATCTTCACGCCCGAGCGCCCATAGTCCTTTTTATATTCCACCATCTGATCCAGCAGATCTTTGCCGAAGACCTGGAAGATTCGATCCCGAAAACCGCTGGTTGCGGGCGCTGCCAGAATTTCGAAATTCGCGCTCTTCAGCAGAAAGTGAATTTCTGGAAACGCCAGGGCGTAGTGCGTGCAGTAGGTCGTAATCTGGCTCAGCTCATACGACTCCGAGCGCAGGAACTTGCGGCGGGCTGGAACATTGAAGAAAAGATCTTCGACCCTGATCTGCGTCCCGCGCGGAAAGGCCTGTTCGCGTTGCGACAGAAGTTTTCCGCCGGCGATTTCAATGGCGGTGCCGATTGAGCCATCGGTTTGAGTCTCGAGCGTGAGCCGCGAAACGGATGCGATCGAAGGAAGGGCCTCACCGCGGAAACCCAGTGTCTTTATCGAGAAGAGATCGTCGGGCTCGTAAAGCTTGCTGGTGGCGTGCCGCCCGAAACAAGCCAGGGCGTCTTCGGGTGACATCCCTTCGCCATCGTCGGTCACGCGAACCAGCCGCCGGCCGCCTTCTTCGACGTCGATGGCAATCCTGGCGGCGCCCGCATCGAGAGAATTTTCCATCAACTCCTTCACGACTGACGCCGGCCGCTCGACGACTTCGCCGGCAGCGATGCGGTTGGCGATATCGTCGGGGAGCACTCGAATCTTCATAAAGGATTTAGCCGCCAATTACGCGAATGACGCCAACGGGGAAAAATTAGCCGCCGATTTCACGGATTACGCGGATGGCGCGCTTCAATGGCTTTAATTGCGCGCCATCCGCGTAATCCGTGAAATCGGCGGCTAATTTTTCGCCGTTGGCGTCATTCGCGTAATTGGCGGCTCGACTTATTCGTCTCACTTATCAGCTCTTTCTCACTTGTATACCGATTTCCCGGAGTTGGCGGTCCGCTACCGGCGAAGGCGAGCCGCTCATGAGATCCACGGCCCGCGCGGTCTTCGGGAAAGCGATTACGTCGCGAAGCGAAGACTGGCCGGTGAGCAACATTACCAGACGATCCAGGCCCAGCGCGATGCCGCCATGCGGAGGTGTCCCGTATTCGAGGGCTTCGAGGAAAAAGCCGAACTTTTCCCGCGCATCCTCTTCGCTAAATCCGAGGACCTTGAAGATACGGGCCTGCAGATCGCTGCGATGGATTCGGATGGAGCCGCCGCCGAGCTCCAGTCCATTCAGGACCAGGTCATAAGCCTTGGCACGGACGCGTTCCTGTTCCGTTTCCAGTATCGGCAGGTCTTCATCGACAGGAGAGGTAAACGGGTGGTGCCGCGAAACCCATCGGTTCTCGTTCGGGTCGAATTCCAGCAACGGAAAATCGACGACCCAGAGCATTTTCCATTTGCCCTGCGGGATCCAATTCTCCTTGCGCGCCAATTCGAGCCGAAGAGCCCCGAGCCAGTTCAGGACGGGCTCCTTGTTTCCGGCCATCAGAAAAACCGTGTCGCCTTTTTGCGCGCCGGAATGTTGAATCACGGCCTCGATGGCCCCACTGCCGGTATTCTTGACCAGCGGCGATGACGTAATGCCATCCTCTCCAACCTTGACCCATGCTACGCCTTTGGCCCCAAGCTGTTTGATGAACGTATCGATGTCGTCGAGTGCTTTGCGCGAGTACGACACTTTCGGCGCAACCAGGCCACGCACCGTCTGTCCCGCTTCGACCATCTCCCGGAGCGCGCTCGCGTCGGCGGCCTTGAAAATGTCGGTGAAATCCTGAAGGTAGATCTCGAATCGAGTATCGGGTTTGTCGCTCCCATACCGATCCATGGCTTCCTCAAAGCTCATTCGAGGCAGGGGCGTCGGAATGGTAATTCCATTGAGAGCGAACACCTCCACCATCAACCCTTCGATCAACGTGAACAGAGCCTCGCGCGACGGGAAAGACATCTCGATGTCGAGCTGCGTGAACTCGGGCTGACGGTCCGCACGCAGATCTTCATCGCGGAAGCACTTGACGATCTGGAAATACTTCTCGAAACCCGAAATCATCAGGATCTGCTTGAAGAGCTGGGGCGATTGCGGCAGGGCGTAGAAGCTGCCGTGAGAAAGCCTGCTTGGAACCAGATAATCCCGCGCGCCTTCGGGCGTGGACTTGGTCAGAACAGGGGTTTCGACTTCCCAAAATCCCTGGCGGTCCATGTATTCGCGGATTTTCATCGTGATGCGATGGCGCGTTCGGAACGTTGCCTGCATCTTTGGGCGACGGAGATCCAGATACCGGTACTTCAGCCGAAGATCTTCGGAAGTGGCGGTCTCGGCCTCAATCGGGAAGGGCGTTGTCTTCGCGTCACTCAAGACCCACAGCTCGTCCGCCACGACTTCGATTTCACCCGTCTTCAGGTTCGGATTCGACAGACCCTGGCCTCGGACACGAACCTTTCCGTGTACTGCGACAACAAACTCCGAGCGCAATGACTTCGCGGCCCGGTGAACATCCGGTTTGTTTTCGGCATTGAAGACGATCTGAGTGACGCCATCCCGATCCCGCAGGTCGATGAAGATGAGCTGGCCATGGTCGCGCCAGCGGTCCACCCAGCCCATCAACAAAACATCCTGTCCTTCATTCTCAGCGGTCATCTCGCCGCAGGTGTTAGTTCGTTTTAGATTTTCCATAGGATTGTGAGGGTCAGCGAAGTTCGGCAGGCGAGGGTATTCCCCTCCTGGGACAGGAGGGGTGGCTGCGCCATTAAGAAAAAGACGCGAAGCAACCGAAGCGGCGCAGACGGGGTGGTCAGACCGGCGCGCCTGCGTTTTCGCCGAACTGACCACCCCGGCCGCGCCTTCAAAGGTGGCTTCGCGGCATCTTCTTGATGGCGCGTCCACCCCTCCTGTCCCAGGAGGGGAATACCCTCGCCTGAACCAATTCGGCAAATTTGGTTGCGGCTGCGCCGCGTTGTGTGTTTGTGGCTTCCTACCGGGTAGGTTCCACGGATTGCTTGAATCATAGATTGGCGTAATGCGCGGCTACTTCCCTTTCATTCTTAAATAGGTTTCCTTGTACTCGTAATACCGTGTGGCGTAGTCATCAATGGATGCAACCTCTTCGTCGGTAAGTTGCCGCTTCACCTTACCAGGCAATCCGATGACGAGGCTGCGGGGCGGAATAACGGTTCCTTCCGTGATGAGCGCACCGGCGCCGACGATCGAGTGGGCGCCCACAACGGCGTCATTCAAGAGCGTTGCCCGCATTCCAATCAGGCAATGGGACTCGATCCTGCAGCCGTGCATCATGACGCCGTGGCCGACGGTAACGTAATCCTCCAGAATGAGTGGATACTGCCCCCTCATGACGTGCCCGATCGAGCCGTCCTGGATGTTTGTATGCTTTCCAATACGCACGTGGTGCACGTCGCCGCGAATGACGCAGTTGTACCAAACGCTCGAATGGTCGCCGATCTCCACATCCCCGACAATCTGGGCGCCCTCGGCGATATAAACCCGCTCGCCCAGCTTTGGCCATTTGCCCAGGTACTCGTGCAACACGACTCTCTCCTCAAAAACTACAACGCTAGCATCCTGTGTGACTTTACGCAACGGCCGCTGAGGTTTATGATGTTGCGATGCTTTGCGTCGTCATCATCAAGCCTAGCAAGTACGGCATGACCGGATACGTCGAACGATTCCACCGCGGCTTCATGCCCAACAGCACGGTTCCCTACATCCGCAGCATGACTCCGGCTTCGATTGATGGTGTACCGATCGAAACTTACGCCATCGACGAGTATGTGCAGACCGATCTCAAATATCTCGATCTGCTCCGCAATCCGGGTTCACCGACATTGCTGGCGCTGGTTGGCGTCCAATCCCATCAGTTTCAGCGGAGCCTCGATCTGGCAGCCTTCGCCCGGGCGAACGGCGTCGAACACTGCGTCATCGGGGGCCCTCATCCGATGACGTGTGATACGACGGTCCTCCAGAATCGCGGTGTCAGCTTCGCAGTAGCGGAAGCGGAAATGGTCTGGCTGCCTATCCTGCGCGATGCCATTCGCGGTGAACTCCAGCCTGTATATGGCCGGGAGCAACGCTGGGCACAGGAGCTTCAGGCGCCTGTTGTCATCCCGCCATCCAAACGGGATTTGCGCCGCTATTTCGTTCGGATGCTCGGAATTTACCCCGCGCGTGGCTGCCCCTTTACCTGCAATTTCTGTTCGGTGATCAAGATTGCGGGAAGACAGATCCGCAGCCAGGCGATCGAAACAACTATGGAGAGTCTTCGTCTGGCGAAGAAGGCGGGGGTTCGCCTGGTGATGTTCACGTCCGACAACTTCAACAAGTATTCCGAGGCGAAGCATTTGCTCGAGCAGATGATCGCCGAAAAGCTTCGCATTCCTTTCTTTGTTCAATGCGACACGCAGATTGCGAGACAGGAAGAGCTTGTCAGCCTGCTGGGAAGGGCCGGATGCTTCGAGATGTTCGTCGGAGTGGAATCATTCCGGCGTCAGACGCTGCTTGCCGCGCACAAAGCGCAGAATCACCCTTCGACATACGGTGAAATCGTGGAACTCTGCCGTAAATACGGCGTCGTAAGTCATTTTTCCAACATCCTGGGTTTCCCTGACGACACCGCCCCGAGCGTGCGCGAACACTTCGATGTTCTTCGCGGGCTCAACCCCGACATCGCATCGTTCTACATCCTCACTCCGATTCCGGGAACGGACCAATATGACGACTTTCTGGCTGCCGGCTGGATCACAGAACCGAATCTCGATCGTTATGACGGCAGCACGCCAACCTGGAAACATCCGAATTTAGGTCCGGAGGAGCTGCCTGAATTGCTGTACCGCTGCTATCGTCGGTTCTTCACGGTGCCTCATATCATTGCAACTGCAATGCGCACTTTTCGTCCCACATCCGGCGGTCTTTTGCCATATTTCGGGCACCCCGTGTTCAGCCGATTCTCAGCCTGGAGGAAAGTGCATCCCATGTCCGGCGGTATGTTCCGGGTCCGCTGTGACTCGGCTGCCGATTATCGCGAACTTCGGCGGAGCCGTTACGGTCTGGACCTTGTTCCACTGCCGAAGAGTCTGGTGTTGTCTCAAGCCGATGCGGAGCTGAATCGCAAGGTCAAAATCGCAACCGGATGAAGGCCACAAAAGACGATCTGAAAAGATACGCGGACAACTATCTTCGCGAACAGGATGGCATCGCGCTGTATCGCGCGCTGGCAGGGGCAGAGAAGGATCCTTCGCGCTCCCGGATCTTCGAAAGACTCGCCGCGGCGGAAGAACGGCACGCAGCGCGGTGGGCACGGCTGCTGAAGAGTGACGGGGCGCCGGTGCCATCGTACACGACAAGCTGGCGCGTTCGAGTACTGGGATGGTTTGCGCGAAGATTCGGCACCCAGCATGTGCTGCCGGTGGTGAGCGGCCTGGAGTCACGCGACCAGGACGTGTACCGCGGACAGGCCGAGGCGGTGGGAATGCCTGCCGAAGAGCGCAGCCACATGCGAACGCTGCGCGCCTTGCAGCACCGGACTGGAGAAGGGCCCGAAGCCATTCTGGATGTCGAAGGATGGCACCGCACGAACTATGGCGGAAGCTTGCGGGCAGCGGCTTTCGGAGCGAACGACGGTCTGGTTTCCAACTTCAGCCTGGTCATGGGAATTGCGGGCGCCAACGTCGAACCTCGATTCGTTCTGCTGACCGGCATTGCCGGGCTCCTTGCAGGTGCTTCTTCGATGGCGGCCGGCGAGTATGTGTCGGTTCGGATGCAACGGGAACTGTACGAACAACAGATCGAGCTCGAGCGCCAGGAACTGGAAATGTCACCGGAGGAAGAGAGGGAGGAACTGTCTCTGCTTTATCAGGCGAAGGGCATTCCGAGCGGGCAGGCCGAAGAGCTGGCGGACCGCATTCTGGCGAACCCGAAGACCGCGATCGACACGCTTGCGCGCGAAGAACTGGGTCTTGACCCAGCCGCCCTCGGCTCACCCTGGACTGCCGCAACGAGCTCTTTCGTCGCGTTTGCCACGGGCGCTGCGATCCCCGTCCTTCCCTATCTTCTGACGACCGGCAATGCCGCTTTCTTTACAAGCGCGATCGTCTGCGGTGTCTCTCTTTTCGTCGTTGGCGCAGTGATCTCTATGTTCACCGGCCGTGGCGCCCTCTTCAGCGGACTTCGCATGCTCGGGATCGGCGCTCTTGCAGCCGCTGTGACCTACTTCATCGGCAGGCTTCTGGGTGTAACGGTGTAGCACTGTAGCGGCGGTCATAGACCGCCGCTACAGTAGACTGATACAATTTTCACCCTTATGAACACATTTAACTCGCAGTCGACGTTGAAGGTTGGCAACGCGGAGTTTCAGTACTTCTCGTTGGAAACGACGGAAAAGGCGGGCGTTGGAAGTGTATCCAGACTGCCGTTTTCGCTGAAGGTCATGCTGGAAAACCTGCTGCGGTTTGAGGACGGCCAGACGGTCACGGCCGACGACATCCGCGCACTCGCGAACGCCGCATCTTCGCAGCAATCGGAAAGGGAGATCGCCTTCCGGCCGGCTCGCGTGCTGATGCAGGACTTCACGGGAGTCCCGGCGATCGTGGATCTCGCCACGATGCGCGACGTCATCAAGAGGATGGGCGGCGACCCCAGGAAGATCAACCCCCTGCAGCAGGTGGATCTCGTTATCGACCACTCCGTGCAGGTCGATCAGTTCGGAAATGCCAGCGCCTTTGCATTCAACGCCGATCGCGAGCTCGAGCGCAATCGCGAGCGCTATGTTTTTCTCAAGTGGGGGCAAAAGGCCTTCCGGAACTGCAGTGTCGTGCCGCCGGATGTCGGAATTGTTCACCAGGTCAATCTCGAGTACATTGCAAAGACGGTCTTTGTCGACGCAAAGGACGGCAGGAAGACGGCCTATCCCGACACTCTGGTTGGAACGGATTCACACACCACGATGATCAATGGACTCGGTGTCGTGGGATGGGGCGTGGGAGGTATAGAAGCGGAGGGTGCAATGCTCGGCCAGCCGCTGTCCATGTTGATTCCGCAGGTGATCGGTTTCCGGCTGTTCGGCCAGATGCCTGAAGGCTCGACGGCCACCGACCTTGTCCTCACAGTGACGCAGATGCTTCGAGCGAAAGGCGTCGTTGGTAAGTTTGTCGAGTTCTACGGTCCCGGCCTTTCCAGTCTCAGCCTTGCCGATCGTGCCACGATCGCCAACATGGCTCCTGAGTACGGTGCCACGATTGGTTTCTTCCCTATCGACACGGAAACGCTCAACTATCTGCGGCTCACTGGCCGTGAGCCCGATCATGTCCAGCTTGTCGAAGCCTACGCAAAGGCTCAAGGTATGTTCCGGACGGAAGCAACGCCCGATCCCGCCTTCGCTGACAGGCTCGAACTGGACCTTTCCAAAGTTGAACCCAGCCTCGCCGGTCCCCGGCGTCCGCAGGATCGCGTACCGCTGAACAAGTCGAAGCAGTCCTTCCGGGAGGCCTTGCCGACGATGTTATCGAAGCAGGCGAAGCCGGCCAGCACTGTCACCGTCAGCGAGAACGGAAGCAAGTTCGACCTCAGTCACGGCTCGGTCGTGATCGCGGCAATTACAAGCTGCACCAACACGTCGAATCCTTCAGTCATGATCGCAGCGGGAATCCTTGCGAAAAAAGCGGTTGAACGAGGATTGGAAGTGAAACCATGGGTCAAGACGAGCCTCGCGCCCGGCTCGCGCGTGGTAACGGATTATCTCAAGGACACAGGACTGATGCCCTACCTCGAGCGGTTGAAGTTTCACGTCGTCGCCTATGGGTGCACGACCTGCATCGGCAACAGCGGTCCGCTTCCTGATCACATTGCATCGGCCGTGAAGGATAATGCGCTGGTTGTGGCCGCGGTCCTGAGTGGAAACCGCAATTTCGAGGGGCGAATCAATCCGCTGGTACGCGCAAATTACCTGGCCTCGCCTCCGCTGGTTGTCGCCTATGCGTTGGCCGGAAAGATGGACATCGACCTCAACACCGAGCCGCTTGGGCAGGACAAGAGCGGAAAGCCCGTCTATCTCCGCGACGTATGGCCCACGCAGAAAGAAGTTATCGGCGCCATCAATTCATCAGTGCGCTCCGAGATGTTCCGAAAAGCTTACGAAGAGTCGCTTCAGGGCGATGATCGGTGGAAGGCTCTGGAAGCCCCATCCGGCGAGCTTTACCGATGGGACGATGAATCGACATATGTGAAGCGCCCGCCTTTCTTCGACGACATGCCGCGTCAGGCCCCGCCTTTGAAGGATATCCGCGGTGCGCGCGTTCTCGCGGTTCTGGGGGATTCGGTCACCACGGATCACATCTCTCCCGCAGGATCCATTCAGCCGGAAAGCCCGGCCGGAAAATATCTCATTTCGAAGGGCGTCACGCCGAAAGACTTCAATTCATACGGAGCGCGGCGCGGTAACCACGAAGTCATGATGCGCGGGACATTCGCGAACATTCGTCTGCGCAATCATATGGCGCCCGGCACCGAAGGCGGCTGGACGGTTCACCTGCCGGACAAGACACAAACAACGATTTACGATGCAGCGATGCAATATCAGAGCGAAGGCGTCCCTTTGATGATCATTGCTGGAAAGGAATACGGCTCCGGTTCCTCGCGCGACTGGGCGGCAAAAGGCCCGAGGCTGCTCGGCGTTCAGGCAGTACTGGCCGAAAGTTTCGAGCGTATTCATCGAAGCAACCTCGTCGGCATGGGAATACTTCCGTTGCAGTTCACAGCCGGAGAGAATGCCGAAACTCTCGGCCTCACCGGCTTCGAGGTTTACGACATCGAAGGCGTCGCGGGCTGCGTCAAACCGCGCATACCTGTAACGATTCGCATGCACGGCGAAGGCGGAAAAACCAGGACATTCCAGGCCATCACCCGAATCGACACGCCATACGAGATCCAGTACTACCAGCACGGAGGTATTCTGCAGTACGTGCTGCGGCAGCCAATATGGTGTCTTCTGGCTTCTGGCTTCTGGCTTCTGGCTTCTGGCTTCTGGCTTCTGGCTTCTGGCTTCTGGCTTCTGGCTTCTGGCTTCTGGCTTCTGGCCCTCCGCATGCAAGTATCGCCAAGGGGGTCAGGTGGCTGTTTTTAAAGGTTTCTCCATCTGGGGGATACGCGTTCGCATTGACCAATCGTGGTTTATCGCGTTTTTGTTGTTTGCCTGGATTATCTCTACCGCCTATTTGCCCCTCCAGGTTCCGGATTACTCACGATTCACATATTGGGTGTTCGGTACCCTGAGTTCCCTCGCCTTGTTCGGCTGTGTGCTCTTGCATGAACTGGGTCATTGCGTCATTGCCCGCCGGCTCGGAATCCCGGTGCGGCAGATCACGTTGTTCATCTTCGGCGGAGTATCGGAGATGGCTCAAACGCAGTCGAGCAGCCCGAAGGCGGAATTCCAGACGACCATCGCCGGCCCTGTCACCAGCATTGGTCTCGCCGCAATCTTCTGGACGGTTGCGGTTTTGGCGACGGGATTTCTCGATCGCATCATCGTGGAGATGTTTCATTACCTCGCGTACGTGAACTTTTCACTGGCTGCGTTCAACCTCATTCCCGGATTTCCACTCGACGGCGGCAGAGTCCTGCGCTCTTACCTCTGGCATCGAAGCGGGCATCTCGGCCAGGCAACGCGGACCGCCTCGCGCGTGGGCGGAATTTTCGCGATGATCCTGATGGGTATGGGTTTCCTGTCCATCCTGACGGTAAGCCTCATTCCGGGGGTCTGGCTCATCCTGATCGGGCTGATGCTCAAGAATGCGGCAGACAGCGAGTACCGTTCCTTCGAACTTCAGTCCGGACTCCATGACATGAAGCTCCGTGAGGTCATGGCGCCGCCCATTGC
>QHXD01000820.1:4462-4980 GCA_003223895.1 Acidobacteriota bacterium | reverse complement strand
ACATCGATCTGAAGTACAACAAGAACCAATTGCTGCCGTCGCTTGCCGTTAGCGGAAGCTACACGCAGAACGGCGTCGGAGGCGTGCAAACGAAACGCACCGGACTGGGCGATTCGGAGGTCGTCGAGAAAATTCACGGTGGTCTCTTCGACGCTTTCGGCCAGGTGTTCGGATACAACTACACGGGCTATTCCGTCGGCTTCACTCTGTCGATTCCGCTCAGCAACAAAGCCACGCAGGCCGAGTACGCGCGCTCCTTAACGACGCGGCAGTCGGTCGAGGCCAGGCGGAACAGGCTCGCCCAGATGATTGCTCTGGAAGTTCGCAATGCTCACAGCCAGGTTGAAATGAATCGAGCTCGAATTGAAGCGGCGGACAAGGCGCTCCAGCTCTCAATAATGCAGTTGGAAGCCGAACAAAAGAAATTCCAGCTTGGCACTTCCAAGATCCGGTTTGTCCTTACCGAACAGCGCAACGTGGCGCAGGCCCAGACGTCTCAGATTCAGGCCCTGGTGGAC
>QHXD01000820.1:0-4440 GCA_003223895.1 Acidobacteriota bacterium | reverse complement strand
AACAACATTGAGATTGATAAACAGCTGATTGCGGGCGCTTCCGGCTCCCTGTCCGGTTCCGGAACGGCGCGTCCCAGCGCCGGACAATCCAATTGAGGGCATGAAATTGAGTGCGAGCTTAAGTACAATCGATGGCACACTTACTCACCCAAAGGTCATGGAACGAGACTCGCACAGGGGTAGTCGGAGGAGTTTATGGTCGACGTAGCACGCCCGAAGTCAGTAATCCGGAACAAAAAGATCAAGAAGGTCGTCTATGCAGTTCTGGTTCTTGTAGCCGCCTCGGCAGTCACTCTGGGACTGTCGCGAATGGCGCCGGCGGCACCCAGTGTGGATGGCGCGACGCTGTGGCCGGATACGGTGAAACGAGGCGAGATGCTTCGGCAGGTTCGGGGACTCGGAACGCTGGTTCCCGAAGAAGTTCGGTTCATACCAGCCACTTCCGACAGCATTATCGAGGAGCGTAAGTTGAGGGCTGGCGAAACCGTCACACCAAACAGCATCATTCTCGTGATGAGCAACCCCGACGTCCAGCAGCGGGCTATCGACGCCGAACTTCAGCTCAAAGGAGCCGAGGCCGACCTGGCGAATCTTCAGGCGACGCTGCAGAGCCAGATCCTGAACCAGCAGGTGGCGCAGGCCAGTGTCGAGTCCGATTACAACCGCGCTAAGCTGGATTTCGAAGCAAACCAGGAGCTCGCCAAGGACGGTCTGATTGCCGATGTCATCCTGAAGAAATCTCAAGTAACAGCTCAGGAACTGGCGGGAAAGAACGAGATGGAAAAGAAAAAGGTCGAGGTGAATTCCAGGTCGGCCGATGCGCAGATCGCGGCCCAGCAGGCCCGTGTTGACCAATACCGGGCCGCGTTTGAATTGCGTCGCAAGCAAGTGGATGAATTGACCGTCCGCGCCATGGTGGCCGGTGTGGTTCAACAGGTACCTGTCGAACCCGGGCAGCGAGTTCCCCAGGGTACGATCCTCGCCAAGATCGCTCAGCCCGGCCGGCTGAGGGCCGAGTTGCAGATCGCAGAAACGCAGGTGAAGGACGTCGCTCTCGGACAGATCGCCTCTATCGACACACGAAACGGAATAATTCCAGGCCAGGTCATCCGAATCGACCCGGCTTCCGTCAATGGTACGGTGAAGGTGGATGTCCAGCTCAACGGCGAATACCCGAAGGGTGTGCGTCCGGACCTGAGCGTGGACGGCACGATCGAAGTCGAACGATTGCCGGATGTGATGTATGTCGGGCGCCCGGCGTACGGCCAGGCCGACACGACCGTTTCGATGTTCAAATGGCTGCCGAACGGAGAGGCCGTGCGCGTTCAGGTGAAACTGGGGCGGACATCGGTCAACACCATCGAAATCAAGGAAGGCCTTCAAATTGGCGACCGCGTCATTCTCTCGGATATGTCGGCCTGGGATTCATACGATCGATTGAGAATCAATTAAATGAGCGGCTGCGAATGCAAGCCCGAGGCGAAGCGCAAGCGCGATAGCGCGCAGCCTCAAGGAACGGCGCAGCCATCTAAATGAAGGAGCGAGCATGAACGATTCCGTGATTCAACTTGAGGGAGTCACCAAGGTTTTCTTGACGGATGAAGTAGAAACACACGCGCTTGCAGGCGTTCACCTCGAAATCAAGAAGGGCGAATACTTCTCCATTTCCGGACCGTCCGGTTGCGGAAAATCCACGCTGCTGTCGATTCTGGGACTGCTGGATAGCCCGACCGACGGCACCTACCAACTCAATGGCAAGCCCGTGCAGGATCTCTCCATGAGCGAACGCGCGCGGGTCCGGAACCGCGAAATCGGGTTCATCTTTCAGGCGTTCAACCTGATCGGCGACCTGACGGTTTACGAGAACGTCGAGTTGCCGCTGACGTATCGTGGAATGCCGTCGGCAGAGCGCAAGAAACGAGTCCAGGAATCGCTCGATAAGGTCGGCATGGCACACCGCATGAAGCACTATCGCGGACAGCCGGCCATTCTGCTCGCGGACGAACCTACCGGAAACCTCGATTCACGAAACGGCGAGGCGGTGATGGACCTCCTGCGCGGGCTCCATCGTGAGGGCGCCACGATTTGCATGGTCACTCACGATCCGAGATACGCGCGTTACGCCGACCGCACGATCCACCTCTTCGATGGCCGCGTGGTTGATGAGAAATTCCTCGAAGAAAACACAGTAAAGTAACTCCATGATCGAAGTACGAAACCTTGAAAAGTTTTACGAAACCGGTGTGGGAAAGACCTTCGTGCTGCGCCGCATCAGCCTGGACATCAAACAGGGTGACTTTCTCACCATTATGGGACCGTCGGGCGCCGGAAAGTCCACGCTCCTGGCTATTCTTGGCATGCTCGACAGCAACTGGATCGGCGAGTACTACTTTCTCGGCGAGCCCGTTCACAAGTTGAAGCCGAAGGACCGGGTCGAGCTCAACAAGCGGTACATTGGCTTCGTATTCCAGCAATACCACCTGCTGGACAGCCTGACCGTTTACGAAAACCTCGATATCCCGCTCTCCTATCGAAACATCAAGCGCAGCGAGCGCGAATCCATCGTTGGGGATACACTCGATCGATTCCAGATCGTCGGTAAGAAGGACCTCTATCCGAACCAGCTCTCAGGCGGCCAGCAGCAGCTCGTCGCCGTCGCTCGGGCCGTCATTGCCAGTCCGCGGCTCATCCTGGCCGACGAGCCGACGGGCAATCTTCACTCCAGTCAGGGCAAGGAAATCATGGAGCTTTTCAAACGTCTGAACGACGAAGGCACCACGATCGTCCAGGTCACCCACTCGGAACTGAATGCGTCCTACGGCAACAAGGTCATCAATCTGTTTGATGGCTGGTTGAAAGCTGAAGAGGCTACTGCGGTTAATAACGCGGGATGAAGAAAAAATAGCCGCGAATTACGCGAATTACGCAGATGGGCGCATTAAAGAATCTTTGATGCGCCCATCTGCGTAATTCGCGTAATTCGCGGCTATTTTTTCTTCATCCCGCGTTATTTCTTTGGGACCACTTTGATCTCGAAAGCCTTCGGCCAGAGCTTGCCTGTTACGAACAGGCGATCAGCGGCACTGTCGTAGGCGATGCCGTTGAGGACAGCTTCAGGGTCAGGCCGCTCGGCTTTGGCAAGCAACCCCGTGAGATCGATCCAGCCGAGAACGCGTCCATCGGCCGGTGAGATGCGGGCGATGCGGTCCATGTGCCATACGTTGGCAAAGATTTCGCCCTTCACCACTTCCAGTTCGTTCACATCAGTTACAGCCTGCGTCCCATCCTTCACGGTAATGCGCTTCATCTCCTTGAGACTCACGGGATCCCACAACCGGATTTCCGAACTTCCGTCGCTCATATAAATCTGTTTGCCGTCATTGGTCAGTCCCCAGCCCTGGCCGGGATAGCTGAAACTTTTCAGGACTCGGAAACTCGCCTTGTCGTATACGAATCCGGTCTGGGTTTGCCAGGTCAGCTGGAGGATTTGCTGATTGACGACCGTGATGCCTTCTCCAAAGAAAGGTTGAGGCACATCGAATTTCTGCACGACGCGGCCGGTTGCCAGTTCGACTTTGCGCAGGGAAGAGCGCCCAACCTGCCCGGTTCCTTCGTACAGAAATCCGTCGCGGTATTCGAGACCTTGAGTGAAGGCCGTCCGATCGTGCGGATACGTCTTTACCACTCGGTAGCCGTACTCGGGAGTGGCCGGCGCGAGAGATGCCGCTGCCAGCATCAGGACTGCTATGATTCGGCCAACCATGCTGTCACTAATAGCATCTATGAAGCGTCTTTTGTAACCTTTTTGCGAGGATCAAAGTTGTAATTCGGAGACGGGCACGGGGAAGGGGGAATAGCCGCGGATTACGCGAATTACGCGGCTACTCCACAGAGGTGTGGAAATGGAAACACTGCTTACGGATATCCGGCATGGCTGCCGGCTGCTGCTGCGAAATCCGGCATTCACGATTGTCGTGATCCTGGCTCTTGCGCTTGGCATTGGAGCGAATACGGCAGTATTCAGTGTGATGAATGCCGTCTTATTCAAGCCGTTGCCATACAGCAACCCCGATCACATTGTTTCGGTAGCTGGACGGTTCACCGGCATCGGTATTCCCGACGATCGCAATGCAATCTCGCCGCCCGAGTTTCTCGATCTTCGCCGTTTCCCGACGGCATTCTCAGACGTCTCCGCCATGCAAGCCACAAGCTACAACATTCGTGTCGGCGACATTCCCGAGCGGATCTCCGGTGCTGTGGTCTCGGCGAGTTTCTTCCGCGTCTTCGGCACTGACGCATATCTCGGACGGACTTTCGCTGCTGAAGAAGAGCAACAGGGCCGCGACAGCGTCGCAGTGCTCGGCTATACATTGTGGCAGCGTGTGTTCCAATCGGACAGGAATGTCATCGGACGATCCATGGAAATCAGCGGCCGCAGCT
>QHXD01000819.1:786-4854 GCA_003223895.1 Acidobacteriota bacterium | reverse complement strand
TTCCAATCTTCGACGCCAGAAAATTCCTGAGCCCGCTGAGTCGAAATTTGATGATTGCATCAAGCCGCCCTTCCAGTTGCTTCACACGCTCGGAGATCTCGGCCTTGGACTTGATAACAATCTCCGCGGCGGCGCTGGGGGTGGCGGCTCTCAAGTCCGACACAAAGTCGCAGATCGTGAAATCCACTTCGTGACCAACGGCGGAAATAACCGGCTTTCGCGAACGTACGATGGCGCGCGCGACCCTCTCTTCGTTGAACGGCCAGAGATCCTCCATCGAGCCGCCGCCGCGCGTCACGATGATGACGTCGACGTCGGTCGAGCGGCTCAGGTAATCGATGCCTTCCATCACCTGCAGCGATGCACCATCTCCCTGCACCTCGGCGGGAAAAATCAGGACATTGATCGCATTATGCCGCCGCTTCAGGACCGTGAGAATATCGCGCAGCGCGGCGCTTTTGGGTGAAGTCACGATTCCGATTTTGCGCGGGAACATCGGGATCGGCCGCTTGCGTTCCGGCTTGAACAGTCCCTCTTTTTCCAGCTTCTCCTTGAGTTGCTGGAAGGCGAGTTGAAGCGCCCCGAGACCGGCCGGTTCCAGAACCTCCACGACAAGCTGATATTCGCCGCGGCTTTCGTAAGTGCTCACGCGCCCGCGGGCGCGAAAGAGTTTGCCGTTCTCAGGACGAAATCGAAGCAGCCGCGCAGTATTCCGGAAGCATACGGCGGATAGCTGTGCGCGATCGTCTTTCAGAGTGAAGTAAAGATGTCCGGCCGTGGAGGCTTTGAAGTTCGAGAGCTCGCCCTCCACCCACACGTCGACAAAACGCCTTTCCAGCATCTCGCGGATCTCGAAACTGAGCTCCGAGACCGAGTAGATTTTCCGCTGAAATTCGGTGTTTTTCATTCCGGCAGTATAGTCTAGGCGTGGGGGGACCAGCGACGCTGAAAACTCACGATGGATCAACCGCTCGAGTGGCTTGCGGAGGCCGATGGAACACTGTGGAAAACCCTGGCCTGCGCCATGCGCGCGGGTCTTCCAGTGCCGAATGGATTCGTCGTGCTTCCCGGCACTTCCGAAGAAAAGACTCGAGAGGCCTACGAAGAGCTGATCGTTCTCGAGAAAACGCACTTTCTCGCGATTCGAGGCCCGTCACATGCCGTCTTGAATGTGATCGGACCGGATCAACTGATTCACACGCTGCGCCGCCTGGCCACCGAATCGCCGGAGTCATCGATTCTGGTTCAACGAATGGTCCCTGCCATGTGGTGTGGGAAAGCGGAGTGGCACAGGAAGAACCTGCGGATCAGAGCAAACGAGGGAATGATGCTGCTGGATCCCGACACGTATCTGTGGAACACGGCCACCGGTAAATGCACTCGCAAAACGCTCGAACCCAGGCAGAGGAAAATGATTCGATACGTCGATGGGACGACGAGAACTGTCGAGCGGGAAGGTGAGCGGACGCCGATGACCGCGGAGCAGCTCAAGAGCGTGGCTGATCTGGCGGAGCGAGCCCAAGCCGGTATCACCTGGGCGGTTGACGATCAGGATCGGGTGTGGTTGGTCAGCGTGAATGCGGGATAAAGGGGCGCCCCATTCGCGTCATTGGCGTAATTCGCGGCTGATTTGTTTTATGCGATCGTGACTTCTTTCGTCAGGTAGACATCCTGGATCGCATTGAGCAATGCGATGCCTTCCTGCATCGGACGCTGGAACGCTTTCCTTCCCGAGATCAATCCCGTGCCGCCGGCGCGCTTGTTGATGACGGCGGTTTTGACCGCTTCCTTCATGTCGCTCTCACCAGACGAAGCGCCACCGGAATTGATCAGCCCTGCGCGGCCCATGAAGCAATTCGCAACCTGGTAGCGCGTAAGATCGATGGGGTGATCCGTAGTCAGGTCGGAGTAGACCTTCTTATGTGTCTTGCCAAAATTCAACGCGTTGTACCCGCCGTTATTCTCCGGCAACTTCTGCTTGATGATGTCGGCTTCGATCGTGACACCCAGATGGTTGGCCTGGCCGGTCAGGTCGGCCGAAACGTGATAGTCGGCGTCCTTCGTCTTGAACGCGGAGTTGCGCAGGTAACACCACAGCACCGTGTACATTCCCAGCTCGTGCGCCTGATGGAACATCTCGGTAATTTCCTGCAACTGGCGCTTGGATTCTTCCGATCCGAAATAGATCGTGGCGCCGACGCCGGTGGCGCCCATCTCGAAGGCCTGCCTGACGTTGGCGAAGCGGATCTGATCGTAGCTGTTTGGGTAGGAGAGGAACTCGTTGTGGTTGAACTTCAACAGGAACGGAATTTTATGCGCGTACTTTCGCGCCACCGAGCCCAGCACACCCAGGGTGGATGCCACTGCGTTGCACCCTCCTTCGATCGCCAGCTTGACGATGTTCCCGGGATCGAAATACATCGGGTTCGGAGCAAACGATGCGCCGGCGGAATGCTCGATTCCCTGGTCTACGGGAAGTATCGAGACATATCCTGTTTTCGCCAGACGGCCGGAGCCAAAGAGCTGTTGCAGGCTCACCAGTACCCTGGCCGGACGGTCGGACCCCATGTGGACCCGATCGATGAAATCCGGCCCAGGCAAGTGGAGTTGCTCTTTTGGAATCGTCTTGCATTGATGCGACAACAGACTCTGGGCCTCACTCCCGAGTATTTCCTGAATTCTCCCGCTCATGACTTCCTCCCATTTAAAGCTTCAAATAATAGTCTATCTCCGATTCAAGAGACTGAATATCAAGGTGAGAACAATGCTGATGAGAATCGAAGTGCCGAGCGGGAAGTAGAGGTTGAAATTGCCCCGCTGGTAGTGGAAGTCGAGTGGAAGGCGCCCCATGCGAAACGGCAGCCTCGGCCCAAGCATCAGCAGGAATCCCACAACCGCTATAACCAGGCCCATGATAACGAGCAATCGGCCAAATTGCTCCATAGCAACATTCTAGCCGCAAATTACGCCAATTACGCGAATGAGTGTTGGCGTAATTCGGGTAATTGGCGGCTAACCTACAACTTCCAACTGGCTGAAAAAGTATGCGATCTCGAATGCCGCGGTCTCGGGGCCGTCGGACCCATGGATGGCGTTCCGCTCGATGTCTGTGCCGAATTGTTTGCGAATGGTGCCGGCTTCGGCTTTTTTCGAATCAGTGGCGCCCATCACTTTCCTCAGCTTCTCGATGGCGTTGTCGGCTTCGAGAACCATTGGGACGATCGGCCCTTCGCTCATGAATTTCACAAGGCTGCCGAAGAAGGGACGTTCCTTATGGACGTAGTAAAAGCCCTGAGCCTGCGCCTCCGTAAGATGGACCATCTTCATCGCCCGGATGCGGAAGCCTTCCTTTTCAAGTTGGCTGATGATCGCACCGATGTTGCCGGCTTTGACAGTGTCTGGTTTAAGAATTGTGAATGTCTTTTCCATAACGATTATTTAAGGCTCGCCTGCATCGCGTCACCGATCTCGGCCGGGCTCTTCACGACTCGAATTCCCGCAGCCTGCATGGCGGCCATTTTCTCGCTCGCCGTTCCCTTCCCTCCGGCAACAATCGCGCCGGCGTGGCCCATGCGGCGTCCCGGAGGCGCGGTCTGGCCGCAGATGAAGCCGACAACCGGTTTCTTCACGTTGGCCTTGATGTAGGCCGACGCTTCTTCTTCGGCCGTGCCGCCGATCTCACCGATCATGACGATTCCATGCGTGTCGGGATCTTCATTGAACAGCTTGATGGAATCGATGAAGTTTGTGCCGATGATCGGGTCGCCGCCGATTCCAATGCATGTGGACTGCCCGATCTTCCGGCGCGTGAGTTGTCCTACTGCTTCGTACGTCAATGTTCCACTGCGCGACACCACGCCGACATGGCCTTCGAGGTGAATGTGTCCGGGCATGATTCCGATCTTGCATTTCCCCGGTGAGATCACGCCGGGACAGTTCGGACCAACCAGTCGGGTTTTCCGCCCTTTCAGGAAAGCAGTGGCGCGGATCATGTCGAATGTTGGAATGCCCTCGGTGATACAGACGACAAGCTCGATGCCGGCCGCACCGGCTTCCATGATCGCGTCC
>QHXD01000819.1:0-773 GCA_003223895.1 Acidobacteriota bacterium | reverse complement strand
ACGCGTTCGCACCGGTCTTTCGTCGGGCTTCTTCGACGGTATTGAAGACGTCGAAGCCTTCATGTTTGATCCCGCCCTTGCCGGGCGTGACGCCGCCGACGACGTTCGTGCCGTATTTCACCGCCTGCAGCGCATGGAACCCGCCTTCACGGCCCGTGATGCCTTGAACGATCAGTCGCGTGTTTTTATCGATGAGTACACTCATTTTGATCCCTTCGCCGCCGCGACGACTTTTTCGGCCGCGTCCTTCATTCCGTCAGCAACGATGAAGTTGAGTCCGGAGTTACGCAGGATCTCCTGACCTTGCTCGACGTTCGTGCCTTCCAGCCGGACAACTACCGGGACCTTGACCCCGGTGGCTTTTGCTGCTTCCACGACGCCCGAGGCCACGACGTCGCACCGCATGATTCCTCCAAAAATATTAATGAGGACGGCCTTCACATTCCTGTCCGAGAGCAGGATGCGGAACGCGGTTTTCACCTGCTCCGCCGATGCGCCGCCGCCGACGTCGAGAAAGTTTGCGGGGCTGCCGCCGGCGAGCTTGATGATGTCTATCGTGCCCATGGCAAGGCCTGCGCCGTTCACCATGCAGGCGACGTTGCCGTCGAGCTTGATGTAGTTGAGACCGAACTTGCTGGCTTCGATTTCGAGCGGATCTTCCTCGTTGAGGTCGCGAAGTTCTTTGATGTCCTTGTGACGGTAGAGCGCGTTGTCGTCGAAATTCATTTTCGCGTCGAGCGCATAGACTTTATTGTCGCCGGTGACGAGGAATG
>QHXD01000818.1:538-2917 GCA_003223895.1 Acidobacteriota bacterium | reverse complement strand
AAATTCGGGCCGAACTTTACTTTGCGTGCGGAATATCGGTACATGCCCTATCCGGGTATGGAGGACGATAAGGACTTCTACGGTAATAGCGGATACCTGCTCTTTATTGAGAAGCATGATGTATGGCCCAGGACGTTGGAAATCCAAGGCAGAAGCAACATGGAGATGAACATCAATGCCATGGACGGGCACGCCATGTTCACGTTTGACGATGAATTGCGAAAGAAAGTGCGCAATCCGGCAGGACAGTGGAACGCCGTCGAAATTGTTTCCAAAGGGAACGAAGTCTGGAATTACCTGAACGGAACGCTTCTGTCCCATGTTTCGCAGCACGATTTTCCATCGTCTGGCTACATCGGTTTCCAGGCGGAGAGTGGGCCAATACAATACCGGAACATTCGTATTGAGCCGGAATAGTGGAAGGTATTGAGTCAGTTTGAACTCTAGCGGCGGCCTATGACCGCCGCTACAGTTACCGCGGTCATAATTCTCAAATTGACCGACTACCTGGAGGACGCAGGAGGACCTGTAATGCGCAGGCTGATAATCGCTACTGCGTTCGTACTGGCGGCCGCAGTGGGTGGGTATACACAAACGGGACGTCTCGCGACTAACAGTTCCTCTCCGTCTTATGGAAAGGAACAGGCCGACCGAGGCAAGGTCGTTTACTCGCGATATTGCAGCAAGTGTCATTTAGAAAACCTGAAGGGCAACTGCCCGTCGGAAGATCTCTCATCAACCTCTTATATATGTGCCGCTCCAGGAAATGCACCGCCGCTCACGGGCGCTTCCTTCATGCACCGGTTTTACAGCGTTGGGGATTTGTATTCGAGAGTGAAGTGGACGATGCCTGTCGACAAGGTCGCCAGCCTGTCGGTTGAGGATAATCTGAGTGTTGTCGCCTATCTGCTTCAAGCGAACGGTATTCCGGCCGGACAAGAGGATCTTAAGGCGGCGGCCGCAATGAAAACGATGGTGTTGAGCAGAGATGCTTCAGCTGGACTCGGCTGGCATCGCGGTCCCGTGAACTCCTATGGCCTTTTCGTGGGCGACGCGTGGCTGGCGTCGGCCTCTGGTATCCCCGGACGGCCGCAACGCTGGGACACGGTCGCCGATTTGTACAATAAAGTCCGAACGACTCAACCTGCCTATGATGTAGCGGGCCTCAGTACACAAGAATATCTGGACATAGTTGCCTACCTGCTGAAACAAAATGGTCTGCCTGCAGGTAAAGAAGAGCTCAAAAACGACATCAATCTGATGAGAAACATGACGCTCGACAAGGGTTTTGAGCGTCTTTTCAACGGCAAAGACTTTACCGGATGGGGATTCGTCGTTGGTCCCAACTGCAAGCCCCGGCCGGAAGGATGCGGCGACACAACACCCGGCACAACGTTCAAGATCGAAGAGGGAACGATTCTCAACACAGGAAGCCCGCACGGTTACATGTATCCGCTGAAGAAATTCTGGAATTTCACCCTGCGGCTGCAATATCGATTCGATCCGTATCCCGGCATGGAGAGCGATGACGACCTATTCACCAACACTGGATATTTGCTGTTCATCACGCGACACGATGTTTGGCCAAGGACGTTAGAAGTCCAGGGAAAAAACGATTTTGAAATGTCGCTGGCGATGGGCGCAAATGAGTCGACATTTACGTTTGATGATGCTGCGCGCATACGGGCTCGCAAACCAGTGGGGCAATGGAATTCTGTAGAAATCGTTTCAAAGGATGGCCAGCTCTGGACCTACCTGAATGGAACACTCATCACGCATGTTACCAAGCACCCCTTCACCGAAGCGGGCTATATCGGCTTCCAGGTCGAGAGCGGGCCGGTGCATTGGAGGAACATCCGAATCAAGGCGGATTGACCTCTATTTTGCGGGTTGCTTGGCCACAGAGAGGACCGCAAGAGCCTTCAATCCGCTGGCGCGCGATGAAAGGATACAAGATGACGGCCGGATACTTGCGGATGCCGTTTATTTCCCCTATCCTTAGCAACCAGATGAAGGTCGCCGAATGCCCGTGAGTCGCTATCAGGAGGACATCGTGGAGAGCAAAGCAATTGTCGTGCGCCGGCTTGTCGTGCTTGTAGCTGGCTTGGCCCTGTTAGCTCCTGCCGGCATGCGCCTCCTTGCGCAAAGTGCAGCCGTGGGCGCTGAATGGCGGACCTATGCGGGCACGACCGCGAGCACGAAATACTCTCCCCTCGATCAGATCAACAGAAACACGGTCAGGAATCTTCGCATCGCGTGGCGCCAGTCGGTGACACCGGTGGAAGTCCGTGAAGGAGCCAACGCGCCAGCGCCGACCAACTATCAGCACACGCCGCTGATGGTCGGAGGCCTTGTGTATATGATTACCGGCTACGGGTC
>QHXD01000818.1:0-516 GCA_003223895.1 Acidobacteriota bacterium | reverse complement strand
CGGTTGCGGCGCTGGATGCTGCGACCGGCAAGGTAGTGTGGTTCGACACGCGGCCGAGAAATCTGGGACCGCTGCCAGCCGGGAACTTCATATGGCACGACGAGCCCGCGCAGCCCGGTCTGTACATCATCACTGGGCGCGGATGGACCAGTCGCGGCGTCGCGTACTGGACGGACGGGCGCGACGCGCGTGTAATCGCTGTGGTTGGACAGTCGCTGCTGGCGCTCAACGCCAAGACCGGCAAACGCTACGCAGATTTCGGCAACGGAGGTGAGGTCGATCTCACCAAAGGTTACGACCGTCCGGTCGAGAGCTTCCGCTGGGGAGGACCGCCTCTAGTTGTCGGCGATGTCGTTGTTGTGGGCGGTATCCCCGCCGCTGGTGGCCAGTCTCTCCCGGGAGACGTCCGCGCGTTCGACGTGCGCACGGGCGCGCTGCGGTGGACGTTCCACGCGATCCCTCGCCCGGGCGAATTCGGTAACGACACGTGGCCGAACGGCTCCTGGGAACGTGCGG
>QHXD01000809.1 GCA_003223895.1 Acidobacteriota bacterium | reverse complement strand
AAATCTCGTTTGGATTTTCGATCTTCTTCGTTGGCATGGTTAGCCCACCGCAGAGCTTAAGATCCGGCGGACGGACGTGCGCCCGATCTGGAGATTACGGGCCGCCTTGCTAACTCCGGCGCGGAAGAGTCGCCGGATTTGTTTCGCATTCAGCGATGCTGTTGGCGGTCGGCCCAAACGTTTGCCGTTTTCTCGGGCGTGAGCCAAACCGGCACGGACACGTTCTTGAAGGATCTCGCGCTCAAACTCGGCAAAGACAGCCAGCAGGCCCGCCATCGCACGTCCGGTTGGCGTGGTCAGATCCAGCGCTTCAGTCAACGAGACGAAACCGACTCCAAGATCGCGGAGTTCCTGGAGGGTAATGACCAGGTCGGCCATCGAGCGTCCCCAACGATCCAGCCGCCAGACCACGACGACATCAACGTCCCGACGGCGTGCGGCGTCGATCACTTTCTGCCGGAGTTCGCGTACAGAAGCTCCCGAGCCGACTTCCTGGATATCGATGCCGATAGTCCAGCCTCGCCGGTCGACATATTCCCGCAGGGCGCGGCGCTGCAACGGCAACGTCTGCTGGTCGTGTGTCGAGACGCGTGCATATAAGCCGGCACGTACGAGATTACTGCGCCGATGAGAGGGCTGGCCAAAAACCCTATGCAACGCGGCGCTTTTTGAGGCCCGTTTTGTGGGCACTTTTGATGATCTCCCGGGCATGGCGGAAAAGAATCGTTTTCGGCCATGCCCGAAGATCATAACTCAGGACGGTTTTATCCGGAGTTGATCGCCGCACCTGCACGTTCGAGTGTGTTGCAGTAGTTCCAGGGCATCCACTGCGATGGATTGTCTTTGAGCTCGTCGGCGTGCCGCTGCAACTGGGTGAGATAGTCGAAGGGATTAGCGCGGCAAAGTTCGGCGGTGTGAATCAGGCTCATGAACATGTCACCGACTTTTGCGCCATTCTCGGTGAGATAAAACAAACTGTTCTTCCGGTGGAGAATCGCCTTCTTCAATGCTCTTTCACAAACATTGTTGTCCACCGGGGCTCCGGCCTGCCGCAAAAACAGCGTGAGCCGGTTCCAGTACTTGAGCAGGTAGCTGATGGCTCCGCCCAAGCCGGAGTTCGGCTCGACCTTCTTCTCCTCCAGTTGGGCCTTCAGCCACTTCTGTAACTCGTCCATCACCGGACCGGTGCGCTGTTGATGGAACAGAAGCCGCTCTTCTGGCGACAGGCCGTGTTTGTGGGCGAGCGCGTCATGATGATAGACCTCGCCGAGCGCCTCCAGCACGTGCCGGCAGGCATCCGGAAAGTTGGGTGTGACTTCGACAAACCGCCGACGTGCGTGAGCGAGACAGTGACCGACGATGACTTCCAGTTTTTCGGGCAGCTTGGGCATATTCCGTGAGAGCGCATCACACATCTGGATGGGAGCCGCCATTGCGGCGGCTCTTTCTACGAGTATGTCGCGAAGATTCTCTCCGGCATGTTGGCGGCTCGTGAAGAACAAGGCGATCTTCCGGCCCTCACGTGTAGAGACAATGCCACTGGTGAAGATGCCCGTCCGATCGGGATCATCGCTTTCATCGTCGATATCCCGCCGGAGGCTCAGCACCGTCATCGACGTGTCATCGTTGTGCAGCACGTCCCCTTGCGCTGCCTGACGAGTCAACTCGTCAAAGACCGGCGTGATCCGGACCGCTGCGGCCGTCACGATCTCCCACTGCACGGAAGCTGGCAGGGGAATGGGAAACCCGCTGCCGTAGCGGAATATCGCGATCATGCTTCCGACCGTGACATCATATTTTTCTTCTTCACTCACTCCTTGGGGAGCTTTGGCCGTGAACACTTCGCCGCAGAGATTGCAGCGCAGCTTCTCCAGTTCATAGACCGTCGCTTCTATCGGAGACCGTCCGATCAAACGCACCAGCACTCCGGGTTCACGTTGGAGATAGACTTTCCCGCGTTCACATTCCGGGCACGGGTCTCCCGTTTTCAACGACGGGTGCGGAACATGAACGTTGTGCCCGCCACGATAGGCTTTCGCCGAATGACGTCCGTGACCCGGGGCTTTGGGCTTCGGCGCCGGTAGGGTTTTCTCCGTTTTCACGCCGGCTCTGTTCAATACGTCGGCCGTTTTCTCCGTCCGTGCCTGACAGAGCAAGTTCCGCAGCGACTGTAGTGTGGTTTGCTGATCTTCCAGCAGTGCCGTGACGTAACCGAGAGTCCGGATCGCCGCCTTTAGCTTCTGATAGCCGGCTTCATCCAAGGCCGCTCGCGCTTGTTCGACCAACGCATCCAGCTCTTCCGGTGTCGTATCCAATCGTTGGATCGGCGTTTTCATCTACGACTGCTGCAACAACTGGCGGAACTGCGGCGTCAGCGGATAGCCCAGTACCTGTTTGATCGATCGATTCGGCTGGCGTGTCGGAGCGTCCTTACCCCTGCCGGTCGTTTCACCCAGCACCATCCAGTTCGCCGCGCGGTAGCAGGTCCCCTGGAATCGCGACGGATCCACAAACGTTTCCAGAAAGTAAATCGGGTGTTTATAAAGATGTTCCCAATCCCGGGACAGCACTCGCGCCATGCGCCCCAGAATGTGCGAAGCCAGGTGTGGCACTTGGACCCACGGGACAATCAAAAATCGAGTGTTATAGGCGATGAATCGGATGTTGCGCCGCCGCGCCTCTTTCGTCCAACCGATAAACCGGTCTCGGCAGCCCAGGTGCCGTGGCGCCGAACTCCACGCCATACACGCGATCGGCCGGCCCTGTCCCCATACCACATACTTGAGATGCTCGCCCACGGGTTGCTCGTAGCCCAGATAATGATGATGTTCGATCAGGCTGTTGTAGAGCCCTTCATCTCCGGTACGCCGGACTTGCTGGATATGGAGAGGCTGGAGCGACTGGAGTGCACTTTGAATCGGCGTCGTGTCGATCAGAGCAGGCGCCGGCATCGGCCGCCTGGCCAGGGGGTTATTCGGACGCTTCTTGATTGGCGGCAACTGGATCTGGCCCGCACGATCCAGCATTAACAAAAGTCCCCGACACACCATGTCCCGCAGTGCGCCGTTGGCTTGCTTCCACTGCCAGGCGTCGCACAACTTTGCTGACAGTTTCCGCCGGCTGGCTCCGCGATGGGTTTCGATCAACTGCCGGATAAAGGTGATGTCGTTGTCGGTGATGATCCGTCCGCGATACTTCCATATCGACATGCCCGAGTGTGGCACATCGATTTTTGGAACGCAAGCCCTAAGATGCGCTCACCCGGCGCCATACCGGTGCGGCCGCTGTCTCCGGATTGCCGGCTGCCAACAGCAACTGCGCCTGATGCGCTTCCAGCACACGCGCGGCCTGCTTCCCGCTCGGCCACCACACAAATCGGCCCTTCGACAAACGCTTCTGTGCGAGCCAGAATCCCTGGCCGTCATAGACAAGAATGCGGATCGACGTTCCACGCCTGCTCCGAAACAGAAACAAACAACCCGAAAAGGGATCGGCCTGAAGCTTCTCTTCGCACAGCCGCGCCAGCGAATCGATTCCCTTTCTTCCGTCTACGGCTTCGATCGCGACCAGAATCTTCATCTGCGGTGTGATCTGAATCACGTCTGCTCCATGATCATCCGGCTGAGTTGAGCCAGATCCGCTGCCGTCATTCCTTTCCATTGAATGCGCATCTTGCCATGCCGCCCTTCCAGCTCGATGATGCACTCCGAAACGCCTGCAGGCGGTGCTGTCATCAGTTCTACAAAGTGCGCCGACGGTGTCGTTCGATTTCTCGCTCTCGCCGATTGCACGAACTCTTTCAGCCTGTTGAACTCCAGATGCAATACCTTCGATGTTCGAAAAACTCCGTGCTCCCGCGCGACAGTTGCGGCCGCCACCCACAACGGTTTCGGGATTGGCGTCCGTCCACGACGCGTCCTTCGCCAGCGTTCCAGCCGCCGATATACCTTCCGCATTCCGATCGGAATAACCTCCGAATTCTCGTAAGACACACTGCCTCCTAATCATCGGCCTTCGTCAGGAGGAAGAAACTATCAACTCTCTGGCTGGGCAGTCACGCAGGCTTGCCGAAAGGACACGTTTGATCGCGTCGTCCAGATCATGCCTCCCACTTATGAAGCAAAGATGCAGAAGAAGGACTGGGGAACGACAAA
>QHXD01000044.1:14439-23754 GCA_003223895.1 Acidobacteriota bacterium | reverse complement strand
AAAAGAAGAGGGCGCCTCCGACATGGTCGGCTTGAAGGGAACCATCGTTGATGTGCTCGTGACCGCCAGCCAGGCGCTATCCGGCGGCCGCATTGTGTTTGCCGACGGCAAGTCGGTTCCGCTCCAACCCAGCGGCGAGAAGATGGCCATGGGCAAGGTAACCATCGATCGAACGGCGACGTTCCGGATCGAACTCACCAACACCAACAGGGAGAAGTATCTCGGCCTCGAGGAATACTCAATGGAAGCCCTCGACGATCAAAAGCCGATCATCGAGTTCACCAAGCCGGGACGCGATACCAAGGCGACGAAAGTCGAAGAAGTTTTCACCGAACTGCGCGCGGAAGATGACTTTGGCGTGAACCAGCTCGAGCTCTACTTCTCCGTGAACGGCGGTGCCGAACAGAAAATCGAACTGTTCACCAACAAGGGAGAGAGCCCGAAGGAAATCTCCGCGGCACATACTTTCTTCCTTGAAGAATACGATCTCCAGCCCGGCGACTTCGTGACGTACTACGGCAAGGCGGTGGACAGCCACAAGCCGGCCAACATCGTGCAAACCGATATCTACTTCATCGAAGTGCGGCCGTTCGGAAAAGAATACTACCAGGGCCAGCAGGGCGGTGGCGGTGGCGGCGGCGGTCAGCAGGACGATTCAGCCGAAGCGCTTTCAAAACGCCAGAAAGAGATCATCGCGGCCACGTACAAGCTCAGCCGCGACAAAGCAAAATTCGGGACCAAGGAATGGACGGACAACATCCATGCCGTGGGTGCCAGCCAGACCAAGCTCGCCGAACAAACGGATACTTTGATGCAGCGTCTCGGACGCCGCGGGCTCGCCGGCCAGAATAAGCAATTCAAAGAGTTGACGGAAAACCTGAAGCAAGCCATCGAACAGATGGGTCCGGCTGCCGAGCAGTTGAAAAATGAGAAAGCGGACGCGGCACGCCCGTTCGAAGACAAGGCGCTCCAATACCTGATGAGAGCCGAAGCGCTCTTCACCGAAATCCAGGTCACCATGGGGGGCGGCGGCGGAGGGGGCGGCGGCGGCCGTCAGAACGCCGAAGATCTTGCGGACTTGTTCGAACTCGAGCTCGACCAGAACAAGAACCAGTACGAAACACTCCAGCGTGGCGAAATGAGCCAGAACTCGCAGGAGGTCGACGAGGCCATCCGCAAGCTCAAGGAACTTGCCGAGCGCCAGCAGAAATTGATGCAGCGTCGAGCGCAGCAGCAAGGCGGCGGCGGTGGGGGCGGTAGCGACCAGATGACCGCTCAGGAACTGCAGAAGGAAACCGAGCGCCTCGCGCGGCAGCTCGACAAGCTTTCACGCCAGAACAATGATCGGCAGATGGCCGACGTGAGCCGCTCCTTGCAACAGGCCGCTCAAAACATGCAGCAGCAGGCACAGGGCGGAACCCAGGGGCAACAGGCGCAAGCCGCTCAACAGGCCCTCGAGCAGCTCCAGCGCGCGCAGCGGCTGTTGAACCAGAGCCGTGGCGGAAGCATGGAAGACCGCCTGGCTCAAGTGCAGCAGCAGGCGAAGCGGTTGAAGGAACAGCAGGGCAAAGTCGCCGAGCAGAGTGAGCAGGTCGCTGCCAATCCGGCGAATAACGCCAAGGGCCGGTCGCAGGACATCAATCAGCAGAGGGACGGCGTTGCTCAGGAATTGAAGTCGATGACCCAGGAGCTCGAAACGTTGAGCAACAGCCAGGAGAATCGCGACGCGGCTAATAAAGCACGCAGCGCCGCGAATACGATCAAGGCCCAGCGGCTGCAGGACAGGCTCAACCAAAACAACCTGCTCAGCGAAAACGGCTACTACGGTCCGACCGCGCAACAAGACCGGCAGATCGAGAAGGCGCTCGGCGATGTCGAACATCAGATCGGCCAGGCCGCGTCGGCTGCGAATAACAACGAAGAAAACAAGCTGCAGAATGCGTTGAACCAGACCAGCGAGACCATTCAGAGACTGGAATCGATGCGGCGACGGCTCCAGGCCGGTAATCAGCAGCAAGGTCAACAGGGACAACAGGGCCAGCAAAATCAGCAGGGCCAGCAAGGTCAACAGGGTCAGCAAGGCCAACAAGGGCAACAGGGCCAGCAGCAGAACCAGAATCAGCAGGGGCAACAAGGTCAGCAGGGGCAACAAGGCCAACAAGGTCAGCAGGGCCAACAAGGCCAACAAGGTCAGCAGGGCCAACAAGGTCAGCAAGGCCAGCAGGGACAGCAGGGACAACAGGGCCAGCAGGGGCAACAGGGCCAGCAGGGGCAACAAGGGCAGCAGGGCGGCGGCCAGGGTGGAAACCAGCAAGGGCAGCAGAATGTCCAGGGTGGAGCCTACGGCGGACCGCAGAATTATGCCAATGCGACCGGTCCGGGAAATTATGGCGATCCGCGCCAGTGGAATCGTGAGATCGAAGAGCGGCTACGCGAGATCCAGGACATTTCGGGTCAGCTTGGCCGCAACAATCCGCTTGCGAACGATCTCAATCAGATTGCCAGCCAGCTTCGCGCACTGAGTCGTGACCCGAGGCTGGGAGATCCCAAAGAGATTGAACGCCTGGCTCAGCAGATCATCGATCCGTTCCGGTCTGTGGAGTTGGAACTCAGCCATGCGCTGGATCTGCTCAGGGCGAAGGACAACATTCGCTCGGCACAGGAAGAGGAAATCCCCGAAGGCTACAAGAAGCTGGTCGAGGAGTATTACAAGAAGCTGTCGAGCCAGAAACCGTAGAGAGGAATCGGCCGCGAATTACGCGAATTACGCCAAATGGGCGCGTCAATGAACCGTTGACGCGCCCATTTGGCGTAATTCGCGTAATTCGCGGCCGATTCCTCTCCAATGCTATAATTTCACATCATGTTTGGCCTGAGCGGCAGGCAGATCTTCTTTCTGCTGTTGCTGGTTGCCCTTCTTTTCGCTGCGACGCAATATGTGCCCGCCTACTTCGCCGCGTTTCAGTTCAATGACTACATCCGGCAAGAGGTAAAGTACGCAGTCACCGCTAGGAAGACCACGGAAAACATTCGTGCCGGTATTGTTCAGAAGGCGAAGGAACTCGGCATTACGGTTCAACCGAAAGATATAAAGATCACCCGCCGCGGCCCTTCTTTTACGCTGGATCTGGAGTACCACTGGCCCGTTGACCTGCGGATCTACAAGCAGGATCTGGTGTTCCACACCTCCGAATCCGGAGAAATATTCGAGAATGCTTACAATTGAGCGCGGGCTCGAGATCGTCATGTCCGTGGCCGAGTCCAAAGACCGCCCGGACCGGATGGCGGCAGAGTCTGTTCCGCTCTCCGAATCGATTTCCCGGATCCTCCGCGAAGATGTTTTCGCGGATGCCGATTCTCCTCCTTTCGACAAGGCGATCCGCGATGGCTTCGCCGTCCGCTTCGAAGACCTGGCCGAGGTTCCGGCGGTCCTGTCCGTAATCGGGGAGTCCAGAGCAGGAGCCGGCGCCGATGTCAGGGTCAAGTCCGGCAAATGTTGCGAAATCATGACGGGCGCTCCGCTGCCGGAGGGCGCCAATGCAGTGGTGATGGTTGAGCACACCGAGAGACTTTCAGCGGATTCCGTCCGCGTTCTCAAATCTGTACGCGAAAATGAAGGTCTGCTTCGCCGCGGCGCCGAAGCGCAAAAGGGAGATAAGATCCTGCAGGCGGGAAGGCGAATCGGTCTGGCGGATATTGGCCTGCTGGCAAGCGCCGGCAAATCGAGCGTGGTGGTTTCCAGCAAGCCCCGGATCGCTATCATTGCGACCGGGGATGAACTCGTCGAGGTTCAGGAGAGTCCGCAAGCCGGCCAGATCCGGAACAGCAACAGCTACACGCTTTACGCTCAGGCTCTGGAGGCAGGCGCAGCACCGGTCCTGCTCGGAATCGGGAGGGACAATCTCGAGGACCTTCGAAGCAAGATCGGGCAGGGAATCGACTACGACATCCTGATCGTTTCGGGCGGCGTTTCGATGGGGAAATACGATCTCGTCGAGAATGTATTCGCGGAGTTCGGAGTCGAGGTGCAGTTCGACAAGATTGCGATGAAACCGGGCAAACCCACGGTATTCGGACATCGTGGCCAGACCTACGTTTTCGGCCTTCCGGGGAATCCCGTTTCGACCATCGTTTCCTTTCACATGTTCGTCCGCCCTTTGATACTGTTCCTGCTCAAGGCTGAGAACACCAGGCCGAGAATGATGGAAGCAAGACTCGAGGCGCCTGCGAAGTGCGATCCGGAGCGAGTGGCACTGGTGCCGGCCGTGGTTCGATTTGATGGCGGGCAGTACCGGATCTCGACGGCCCCGTGGAAAGGTTCTTCCGATCTCGTCGGCCTGGCGCGGGCAAACGCCCTGATTGTGATTCCCAGGCGCGGAGGGACGCTCGAACCGGGCGAAACAGCTCAATTCCTGCCGATGGAGTGACCGTGGCTTCTGAAAAAAATGAGCTGACTCATCTCGACAGCGAAGGACATGCCCGCATGGTCGATGTTAGCGGCAAGGTGGAGACGCTCCGCGTCGCCCGTGCCGAAGCCTTTGTAGAGATGTCTGCGTCAACGGTGAAGCTGCTTCGTGAGAAGGCCATGCCCAAGGGCGACCCGCTGGAAGTCGCACGCATCGCGGGAATTCAGGCAGGCAAGAAGACGTCGGAGTTGATTCCGTTGTGCCATCCATTGCCGCTCTCACACCTGGACGTCTCTATTGAGATCACGGAGAGCGGTGCGCACATCGAATCGACGGCCCGCACGAAGGCCGAAACAGGTGTTGAGATGGAAGCTCTGACCGCAGCATCCGTTGCTGCCCTGACTCTTTACGACATGTGCAAGGCAGTGGAGAAAGGGATTTCCATTGGCCCGGTGCGGTTGCTGGAGAAAAGCGGCGGGAAAAGCGGACACTGGGTCCGGAAGGTTTGATAATGTTGGCCGAAGGACAGCCGCGGAGCGGCGACAGAGTGTAGCCCCGGGCGCGAGCCCGGGGTACGTGTTTTTTTGGAACGCAGCCCCGGAGGGGCGAAAGATTCCGAAAGACTCTATCGCCCCTCCGGGGCTAAGATCCTGTCGAAATAAGACCCCGGGCTCCGCCCGGGGCTACACTCTGTCGCCGCTCCGCGGCTGTTCTTGGCGACTACACTTATGAGTCTTGGCAAGGCTTTGGTACTCACGATCAGTGATTCCGCTTCCATGGGCAAACGGGACGATCTGTCGGGCCCTGAGGCGAAGCGCACTCTCGAGGAAGCCGGTTTTGACGTAGCCGCAATCGAGATTCTGCCGGACGAGCGCGCCGGCATCGAATCGCGGCTTCGCCGGGCCAGCGACGAAGGTTTTCGTCTGGTGGTGACATCCGGCGGGACAGGGCTTTCGCCGCGCGATGTGACGCCGGAAGCGACCCAGGCGGTCATCGACAGGAACGTGCCGGGAATCGCGGATTTAATGCGCCTGGAAAGTCTGAAGATCACGCCCAAAGCCGCCCTGTCCCGGGCCATTTCGGGCATCCGCCAGTCAACTTTGATAATCAACTTGCCCGGAAGCGTCAAGGGCGTGCGAGAATGTCTGGCGGCCGTGCGGCCGATTCTGGCGCACGCGGTGGAAACGCTGCAGCAATCGTCGTTAGGATGCGGAGAATAAAATGCCTTCGGTTTTAGCGGGATACATACCGATCTTCCTTTTCATGGCAGGGGCGTTCGCCCTTCCCGTCGTGACACTTCTGGTCGCGCGGCTGGTCCGGCCGCAGACGGGCGGCGAAGGAAAGCTGGCGCCCTACGAATGCGGCGTCGACCCCGATTCCGATGCGCGGCAGCGATACGCGATCCGATATTACGTGGTCGCTATTCTGTTCGTAATCTTCGATGTCGAGACCATTTTCCTTTTTCCGTGGGCTATCATCTACAAACAACTGGCGTTATTTGGACTCGTCGAGATGCTGGTGTTTCTTGGTATCCTGATCATTGGATACGTTTGGATTATTAAGAAAGGTGCGCTCGACTGGGCGTAATTGTAGGCGCCGGCTTTAGCCAGCGCGCGGAGACGGATTAGATGCCTGCATGGATTGAAGATCGATTCGAAAAGAACATCATCACCACCACCGTGGATTTTGTTTTCAACTGGGCGCGGAAGTCCGCGCTCTGGCCCATGACTTTCGGTCTGGCCTGCTGTGCCATCGAAATGATGGCGACGGGTGCATCCCGCTTCGACACGGACCGGTTCGGCGTCGTATTCCGTCCGAGTCCGCGGCAGTCGGACCTGATCATCGTCGCCGGGACCGTGACGTTGAAGATGGCACCGATTATCCGCCGCGTGTACGACCAGATGCCGGATCCGAAATGGGTCATCTCCATGGGCGCCTGCTCCAACGTGGGTGGTCCTTTCGATACGTATTCGGTTCTCCAGGGCGTCGATCACGTGATTCCGGTCGATGTCTATGTACCCGGTTGCCCGCCGCGGCCGGAAGCGCTGCTTTATGGCTTGATGCGGCTTCAGGATAAAATCGACCGCATGACCATCACGAAAAAACCAACTGAAGCTCGCCTTGACGACGTCAAGAACGATCCCCGCATTACGCAGGCGGCGAAAGAAGAGATGGAACGCATCGGAATGAAGATCTAATTGCCGGGCATCGTCGAACAGCTTCGAAAGCGCATTCAGGAACAAGGACCTCTTTCATTCAGGGATTACATGGAAGAGGTCCTTCGTCATTATTACGCCTCGCCACGAAATCCGATCGGCGCCGACGGCGACTTCTACACCGCGCCGGACCTGGATCCCATCTTCGGCAGGTTACTGGCAAAGCAGTTTGAACAGATGGCCGAGGGTTTGGAATCCTTCACCCTGGTCGAATTGGGCGCCGGGAAAGGCCTTCTCGCCCGCGACATCCTCAGCCACCGGCGATTTCCGTACATGATCCTCGAGCGAAGTCCGGGAATGCGGCGGCGCCAGGAGGAATTGCTGAAGGAATTCGATGTGACCTGGGTGGATGAGCTGCCGCGGGGTATCACCGGTTGCATATTCTCGAACGAATTCTTCGATGTGCTGCCGGTGCATCGCGTCGTGCGGCGTGATGGAGCTTTGAAGGAAATCTACCTGACGGAAGACTTTCAGGAAGTTGAAGGGGAACTCCAGGAAGCGATCGACGCGCCTCTGGCCGAAGGCCGGATTGCCGACATTAACCTGGAGGCCCGCAAATGGATTCGGCGAATCGCGGAGTCGCTCGACCGCGGATACCATCTCGCCATCGATTACGGCTACCTGCGCGAGGAATTCTACGCCCAGCCTCGCGGCACCTTGATGTGCTACTGGCAGCATCAGGCTGTCGAAAACCCTTACGTGCGGATCGGTGAGCAGGACATCACCGCCCACGTGAATTTCTCGGATCTGATGGAAGAGGGAGCTGCGGCCGGCCTCGAGACGCTGCGGTTTTCGAGCCAGATGGATTACCTCACAGGTTTCGGCATCCTCGAAGAGATGGAAAAACTTGCGACCTCCGGTGATGCTCTGTCCATGCAACGGCTGCTGAAAATGAAGAAGCTGATCCTTCCCGGCAGTATGGGCGAACGCTTCAAGGTGCTGGTGCAGTGGAAAAAATAGCCTATGTATCATTTCGCACAAACGGCCGAATCCATCGCGGGCACGTCTTCCAAACTGGGGAAAATCGCATTTCTCGCGGACTACCTGCGCGGCCTCAGCGAGGATGATCTCCGCGCCGCGGCCGTTTTCTTCACCGGCCGGCCATTCCCTCTCACCGATGCCCGTACGCTCAATGTAGGTTGGTCGGCACTGATCAACGCGGTTCAACAGATCTCCGGAGCCTCCGACGACGTGATCCATCAGGTCTATCTCGCTCATGGCGATCTCGGCGAGCTTGCCGAGAAGTTGCTGGCGGGCGCGCAGGGCGGCACGCTCAGTCCAGCCGCCGTTCAATCCAGGCTGGCCGACCTCGTCAAACTGTCCGGAGCTTCCAACAAGCTCCCGCTCGTACTGGATCTCTTCCGCTCTCTTTCTGCTGTCGAAGCGAAGTACGTCATCAAAATCATCACTGGCGATCTCCGGATCGGCCTGAAGGAAAACACGGTCGAAGAAGCCATTGCGAAGGCCTTCGATCGGCCTGCTGCGGATATCCGCCGCGCCAACATGGTCCTGGGCGACATTGGGGAAGCCGCCATCCTTGCCAAACGCGGCGAGATGGACCAGATCTCGCTCCGCATGTTCCGCCCCGTCAAGTTCATGCTCGCCACGCCGGCCGATACCGAGGATGAAATCTTTGCCACTTTCCCGGGGGCTTTTTACGTCGAAGACAAATATGACGGCATCCGCGGCCAACTGCACCTGGACCCTTCGCGTGCCGCGCTTTACTCGCGGACGCTCGACGACGTTTCGCATCAATTTCCCGAGGTCGTCGAGGGGGCGCGGAATCTGACACTGTCGCTAATTGCCGATGGTGAGATTGTTGCCTTCAAGGACAACCAGGTGCTGCCCTTCAGCCTGCTTCAGAAACGCCTGGGCCGAAAGAAACCGCCGGCGGCGTTGATCGCGGAGATTCCGGTCGCGCTGATGATCTTCGATCTGTTGTCTTTCGAGGACCGGAAGCTGATCGACGAGCCGCTACAGTACCGAAAGGAAATGATCGAAACCATTCCCTGGCCGGAGCCGCTTCGCGTTGCGCCGTTCATGCTGCTGGAGGAACGCGTCGAGCTCGATCCTTTCTTTGAACAGGCCGCGCTTCGCCGCAACGAGGGCCTGATGCTGAAAGATGCGCGATCGCTCTATCTGCCAGGGAAACGCGGCATGAGCTGGCTCAAATGGAAGAAGGCACTGGCCACGCTGGACGTCGTCGTGACCGGCGTCGAGTTCGGCCACGGGCGCCGCCGCGATGTTCTGTCGGACTACACGTTTGCCGTCCGGGACGAAAGGAAGCTGTTGAATATCGGGAAGGCCTACTCGGGATTGACGGACGTCGAAATCGCCGAGATGACGGAATTCTTCAAGCGGCACACCATTCAGGACCTTGGCCGTTTCCGTCTGGTCGAGCCCATTGTCGTTCTGGAAGTGGCTTTCAATGGCATCCAAAAGAGCGAACGGCACGAGAGTGGTTACGCGTTGCGCTTCCCCCGCATCGTTCGCATCCGTCATGACAAGATTGCCTCCGAGGTCGACACCCTCGAAACGGTCGAGAAAATCTATAACCGGCATGTTGGATGATTCCGCACCGAACGCGGGCTAAAGCCCGCGACTACATTTGGGATCAACGTTCGGTCTTAATGTAGTCGCGGGCTTTAGCCCGCGATCGGTCGCAGATTCCAGATCCGCGGTGCAGACCTGTG
>QHXD01000044.1:0-14408 GCA_003223895.1 Acidobacteriota bacterium | reverse complement strand
AGGGCGTCGTTGACACTGTCTTTTCGATGTGGTTGAATCCACGTCTTTGTCGAACTTAGTCCTTCCGAGACATAAAAGTGGCTGACGAAGAAAAGGATAACCAGCAGACTGAAAAACCGGCTGGACCGGCAAAACCGGCCCCGCCTGCCCCTGCGCCCCCGGGAGAACCGAAAGCCGCGGTACCCAAACCGCCGCCACCACCGCCGGGCGCGAAACCCGCGGCCCCAGCCGCTCCTCCCAAGCCGAAAGGTCCGCAGCAGGAGCCCTGGTCGAGTCCTTTGGTGGACGCGATCAAGGAGAAGTTTGGGGGCGGGTTCATCAAGTCGTACAGCTTTATCGGTCAGAATCAGATCGAGGTGAAAAAGGACCGAATCGCGGAGATCATGACGTTTCTTCGCGACAACACGATCGTTCCCTTCAACTACCTGGTCGATGAAACCGCGGTTCACCATCCTCTATTCCTTCGCGAAGAACGAACACGTTCGGGTGAAGACGCGAATCAAGGAATTCGAAGAGATCGAGAGTGTTGTTTCGGTGTGGACGACGGCGGATTGGCTCGAGCGCGAAGTCTACGACATGTTCGGGGTTCGCTATGCCAATCATCCGAACCTGAAGCGCATCCTGCTACCCGAGGATTGGGTCGGTTATCCCCTGCGCAAGGACTACAACATCCGGCTCCAGGACGTGGAGTGGGTGCGCAAGCACCTCGGCATCGATTCGGGACAAAAGTACTACGTGGGTGAAGCCCGGCACGAAGATACGGACTACATCACACCCAGCGGTTAGCAATTTCACCTATGTCGACCAAAGAGACATTATTCGATACCAGTGAAATCACCGTCAGCATGGGGCCGCAGCACCCGTCGACGCACGGCGTGCTTCAGGTGAAACTCAAGCTCGACGGTGAGCGCGTTCTGGACGCGGAATGCGTGATCGGCTACCTGCACCGCGGTGTAGAGAAGCTGGGCGAAGCGCAGACCTACGGCCAATTCGTCCCGACGCTCGACCGCATGGATTACATCGCCGCGGTTTCCAACTGCCTCGGGTTTTGCGAAACCATCGAGAAGCTCCTCGGCGTGACCGCGCCGCCGCGCGCCCAATACATCCGTGTCATCATGACCGAGTTGAATCGGATTACCAGCCACCTGCTGTGGCTGGGCACCCACGCTCTGGACATCGGTGCGATGACCGTCTTTCTGTACGCCTTCCGGGAGCGCGAAGAGATCCTCAAGATTTTCGAAAACTACTGTGGAGCGCGCCTCACGACACACATGTTCCGCATCGGCGGCACGCAGTACGAGATCTACGACGGTTTCCAGGACCAGGTGCGGACATTTATCAACGACTTCCCGCACAAGGTGGACGAGTACGAAACGCTCCTTACGGAGAACCGCATCTGGCTCGAGCGTACCCGGGGCGTAGGCGTCCTCTCGGCGAAAGACGCGATCGATCTGGGCGTCACGGGCCCGGCCTTGCGTGGATCCGGCGTCGAATGGGACATCCGCAAGGCGAAGCCCTACGCCGCATATGCCGACTTTCAATTCGACATACCGGTGGGCGAGCACGGCGACACGTACGACCGGTACATGGTCCGCATACAGGAGATGCGGCAGTCTGCACGCATCATCTCGCAGGGCATCGAAAAGATTCCCGATGGACCACTGATGGCCAAAATGTCGAAGATCATTAAGCCGCCGGTAGGCGACATTTATCACTCGATCGAGGCGCCAAAAGGCGAGCTCGGCTATTACATCGTGAGCGACGGCAGCACGCAGGCTTACCGCGCGCGCGTGAGGCCCCCGTCGTTCGTGAATCTGCAGGCACTGCGCAAGTTGGTTACCGGCCACATGGTGGCGGACGTGGTTGCGATTATAGGTACATTGGACATTGTGTTGGGTGAAATAGACAGGTAATGGAATTCGCTATCGATTACATCCTTATTCCGCTCGTCAAGATCGCCTTGCTGCTGGCGGTACTCCCGCTGGCGGTCGCTGCACTGACGCTTTTCGAGCGGAAGATCATCGCCTATATGCAGGTCCGGTTGGGACCAATGCGGGTCGGACCCTGGGGTTTGCTTCAACCGATTGCCGACCCCATCAAGTTATTGCTGAAGGAAGATATCATCCCGGCCGGCGCAGATCGCTGGATCTTCGTGCTGGCGCCGGTCATTTCGGTGATTTCCGCATTCATCGTGTTCGCTGTTATCCCGTTTGGTCCTGAGATCAATATATTCGGGAAGGCTATCCCCCTGTGGATCACCGATCTGAACATTGGCGCACTCTACGTACTCTCGATTTCCTCCGTCGGCGTTCTGGGCATCATTCTGGCCGGATGGGCCTCGAACAGCAAATACCCTCTGCTCGGCGCATTGCGGTCTGCCGCCCAGATGGTGAGTTACGAAGTCGCGATGGGCTTTTCGATCATCGGTGTGCTGATGCTGGCCGGCTCTCTCAGCCTCGTCAACATTGTGAAAGCTCAGCAGAGTTCCGGCGTATGGTACGTCTTCTACCAGCCCGTCGCTTTCCTTCTTTTTTTCATTTGCGGAGTTGCTGAGACCAACCGGGCGCCATTCGACCTGCCCGAAGCGGAATCGGAACTTGTTGCCGGCTTTCACACGGAGTACAGCGGTTTCAGATTCTCCCTGTTCTTTCTGGCCGAATATGCCAACATGATTACAGTGTCTGCGATGGCGGTAACGCTGTTCCTGGGCGGCTGGCTTCGACCCTTCCCGAACGTTCCGTGGCTGGGATTTCTCGACATTATTCCGCCGCTGTTCTGGTTCATCTTCAAAATCATCGTCTTCATGTACTTCTACTTTTGGTTCCGCGCCAGCTGGCCCCGCTATCGATACGATCAGCTCATGAAGCTCGGCTGGCAACGCTTGTTGCCGCTGGCCATGGCGAACGTTATCGTGACCGCGATTCTAGTGGTGTTATTAAGGGGATGAAATTATGAAGGTCAAACGTCCGGAACTCTCTCTCCTGAAAAAGATCTTCCTGGTCGACTTGATCAAAGGCCTGTTGCTCACGTTCTCATATCAGCGTCCTTCGAAAAACTATACAGAACAATATCCGAAAGTTCGGCCGAAAGTCTCCGAGCGATACCGCGGTGCGCCGCGATTGAATAACGATCCGGAAACCGGCGAGACCCTGTGCATTGCCTGCAACCTCTGCGCGCTGGCCTGTCCGGAGCACTGCATTGAGGTTGGATGGGAGCGGGACGCGGCGAGTAAGAAGGTCCTCACCGACTATACGTTCGATATTTCCCGATGCATGTTCTGCGGCTTGTGCGAGGATGCCTGCCCGACGCCCTGCCTCGAGCTCACACAGGATTTCGAGCTCAGTCTTTACGGCCGGAAAGATATGAAGTGGGATCGCCAAAAGCTGGAGGAAGGGAATCAGCCGGTGGTGTATACGAAATGAGGAAGCCAGAAGCCAGAAGCCAGAAGCCAGAACGGGGAAAAGTCTGTTCCCCATTCTGGCTTCTGGCTTCTGGCTTCTGGCTTCGTTCTTCTCAGGGTTTCGATTCATGATCGAACTTGTTCTCTTTTACATCTTCGCCGTGATCGCGGTCGTTTCTGCCATCCTGGTCATCACGCAGCATAACGTCGTCCACAGCGCTGCTTTTCTCGGAGCGACTCTTTTTGCCGTTGCCGGAATTTTTCTAACTCTCCATGGGGAGTTCCTTGCCGGCGTCCAGGTAATCGTGTACGTTGGCGGGATTCTGGTCCTCTTTGTTTTCGTAATTATGTTAATCGCTGTGGAGCGCTCCGTCGGCGAGCGTCAATTCAATCGCCAGTGGACGGTTGCGCTCGTGACTGCCGGAATTCTGATCGTGGAGATCGGTTACGGTTTGTACCAGGGTAAAGACTCGTTCGTCCTGCCTCCGGCGGCAGCAGCCCCGGCGGCCGCTGTTGCGGGAAATTCGGAACGGGTGTGCACGGCGCTGTACACGGTCTATCTGCTGCCGTTTGAGATCGCGTCCATCCTGCTGCTGGTGGCGATCGTCGGAGCGGTCGTTCTGTCAAAGAAAAAGACAGAGATGGAATAAATCATGGTACCGACATACTACTACCTGATACTCGGCGTGGCGCTCTTCACGATCGGCGTCATTGGCGTTCTGACGCGGCGGAACATCATGATCATCCTCATGTCATGCGGTCAATATCAACCTGATCGCGTTTTCAGACCGGCTCCAGCAGGTTACCGGTCAGGTCTTCGCTATCTTTGTGATTACAGTGGCTGCGGCGGAAGCCGCGGTCGGACTCGGGATCGTGATCGCGATGTTCAAGAACAAGGAAACGATGAACATCAACGAGATCGATCTGATGAAGTGGTAGAACAGCTGTACCTGAGGGAGTTGGAGTAACAGCCGAATGAACTTCTTGGATCTGATCTGGTTGATTCCGCTGTTTCCGGCGGCCGGGTTTGTGATCAATGGCCTCCTGGGAAAGCGGATGTCCAAAACCGCTGTCGGAGTCATCGGCTGCGGTGTGGTTTTGATCTCCTTTGTCTTTTCGGCGGGTGCCGTTTACCAGCTTCTCCAACTCGACGCGGAGCATCGGTCACACACCGTAACGCTTTACCGATGGATCAATGGCGGTCTTGCACATACAAGAAGCGGGGGAGTAGCGGACTTTTCCGTGGACTGGAGTTTTCTGCTCGATCCGCTTTCTTCGGTGATGATTCTCGTCGTGACCGGCATCGGTTTCCTCATTCATGTGTATTCGACCGGGTACATGCACGAAGAGGACGGCTTCTACCGATTCTTCGCCTACCTGAACCTCTTCATGTTTTCGATGCTCACTCTGGTCCTGGGAAGCAACTACCTGATGATGTTTGTCGGGTGGGAAGGCGTGGGTCTCTGTTCGTATCTGCTCATCGGATACTACTTCCTCAAGAAAAGCGCGGGTGACGCGGCGAAGAAGGCGTTTGTCGTGAATCGCGTCGGTGACTGGGGATTCTCGATCGGCATCATGCTGATCTTCGTGTCATTCGGCACGCTCGAGTTCACCAGGGTTGGCGAAGCAGTTCGCGAAGGCGTCATGGCTGGACGTTACCACGTCAGCGACCCGATCTTTATCGCAATCGCCCTGTCGCTATTCGTCGGAGCCGCGGGGAAATCGGCGCAGATTCCTTTGTATGTCTGGCTGCCCGACGCTATGGAAGGCCCGACACCGGTCAGCGCTCTCATCCATGCGGCGACGATGGTAACCGCCGGCGTCTACATGGTCGCGCGCAGCAACTTCATCTATCAAATGGCGCCTCAGGCGATGACAGTGGTTGCCGTCATCGGCGCGGTTACTGCGTTTTTCGCGGCATCGATCGCCCTCGTGCAGAACGACATCAAGCGGGTGCTGGCGTACTCCACGGTCAGCCAGCTTGGCTATATGTTCCTCGCCCTGGGTGTGGGTGCATTTGCCGCCGGCATCTTTCACCTGATGACGCATGCGTTCTTCAAAGCGCTGCTCTTCCTTGGTTCAGGAAGCGTGATCAACGCGATGCACCACGAGCAGGACATGCGCAAAATGGGGGCGTTGAAGAAAAAGATTCCCGTTACGTTCTGGACGATGTTCATCGGAACGCTGACCATCGCGGGAACACCGTTTCTGGCGGGTTTCTTCTCGAAAGACGAAATCCTGTGGAAGGCATTTTCCAGCAATCAGGGCCATGTCGTGTTGTGGCTGATCGGAGCGGCGGTTTTATGACCTTCTACGGTCAATCCCGAGTCGACCATCACATCGAAAGTCACATCCACGAGTCACCCCGGTCGATGACGGTTCCATTGATTGTCCTTGCGATCGGATCTGTGCTGGCCGGTTACGTCGGATTTCCCGCCTGGCTTGGCGGGACAAACGCATTTGAGCATTTTCTCGAGCCGGTCTTCGAGCCGCTGCCGATCCAGCAAGCGCCGCCGGCGGAGTATAGCCATGCAGCCGAAATCGGAATGGCCGCCGCTTCCGTTGCGATCGCGCTGATCGGATTCGGATTGGCTTATTCAAAGTACTGCAAGAGAAGCTGGGAAGAACAACGCGAGATCCGGCAGTACGGGCCGCTCTACAAGATTTTTCTCAACAAGTATTACATCGATGAACTCTATGACGCGTTGTTTGTGAATCGAGCCAAGGGTGGCGGCATGAGTTTGTGGACATTCGACGCGAAGGTGGTGGACGGCCTCGTGAATGGCTCGGCCTTGGCGACGATCCGAAGCGCCAGCGGGTCCGGCTGGTGGGATCGATGGATCGTGGACGGCCTGGTGCGATTCATCGGCGGCTTCATCAAGACCGTCAGCTGGCCCGTGCGCCTGATCCAGACCGGATACGTTCAGAACTACGCGCTGGTCATGATCTTCGGCGTGTTGATCCTTATTGGTTACGTCTTGTGGGGGACTCCTTAATGGATTTCTTTCGTCAACACATCCTCAGCATCATCGCGTTCTGGCCGCTGCTCGGAATGTTTGTTCTCTTCTTCATCAACAAGGAGAACAAGAGCGCGATCAAGTGGTGGGCGAACTTCGTTGGGATCGCGGGCTTCCTGATCTCGCTGCCGCTCTGGTTCTGGTTTGACCGCGCGACTGCCGACGAGATGCAGTTCGTCGAAAACGTGCCGTGGATTCAGACGCTCGGAGCAAATTACCACGTCGGCATCGACGGCATTTCGCTGCTGCTGGTGATGCTGACCACGCTGCTCGGTCCGCTGGCCATCCTGTCGTCCTGGACTGCCATCGAGACTCGCTTGAAAGAGTACTACGCCTTCATGCTCATGCTTCAAACCGGCATGCTCGGCGTTTTCATTTCGCTGGACTTCTTTCTGTTTTACGTTTTCTGGGAAGTGATGCTCGTGCCGATGTACTTCCTCATTGGCGTATGGGGCGGACCCCGAAAGCTGTACGCCGCGATCAAATTCTTCCTGTACACGCTGGTTGGGTCAGTGCTTCTGCTGCTCGGCATATTGGCTCTGTACTTCAGTTATCCGGCTATTGCGGCACAGCATCCTGAGATTTCCACCGTATTCGGCGCCGGAAACACGTTCGACATACTGGCGTTTCAGGCGATGGGCTCGTTTCTGCCGGCGAACTTGCAGTGGTGGATATTCCTGGCATTCTTCGTGGGCTTCGCGATCAAGGTACCGATGTTCCCGTTCCATACGTGGCTTCCGGACGCTCACGTCGAGGCTCCGACCGCAGGCTCCGTGATTCTGGCCGCCGTGCTGCTGAAGATGGGAACTTATGGATTCCTGAGATTCAGTTTGCCGATTCTGCCCTCAGGGACGAAACAGTTCATTCCGCTGATGATCACGCTTTCGATCATTGCCATCATCTATGGCGCGCTGGTCGCCATGATGCAGCCGGACATGAAGAAGCTGGTGGCGTATTCCTCCGTGAGCCATATGGGATTCGTGACGCTGGGCATGTTCGCTTTGAACCCTCCCGGGCTGAACGGAAGCGTCATCCAGCAGATCAATCACGGAATTTCGACGGGCGCGCTCTTCCTGATTGTCGGGATCATCTACGAGCGAAGACATACGCGTGAAATCTCACAGCTCGGCGGCTTGTCGAACGTCATGCCGATTTACGCAACGGTTTTTCTGATCATGACCATGTCATCGATCGGTCTGCCGCTTTTGAACGGATTCATCGGGGAATTCACGATCATGGTTGGCGCACTGCAGGAAAACCTGTGGTGGGCAGTGGCCGCCGGATCCGGAATCATATTGGGTGCGGCATACATGCTGTGGCTCTATCAGCGTACAATGTTCGGCCGGATCGAGAATCCCGCCAATGAAAAGCTGCTCGATATGAACCTGCGCGAGCTCGCAACGCTGGTTCCGCTGATCATTGTGGCGTTCTGGATCGGACTCTATCCGGCGCCGTTCTTTGGAGTGCTCGAGAAGCCCGTAAACAAGATCGTGTTAAAGGTCCGACCGGATTATTCCCTGGGCGCGCCGCGCTTGAATGCTCGGGCGGGAGAACAACGTTAATGGGCCAGTTCTTTCAAATGCAGGATTTGGCCGCGATCACGCCCGAGCTGGAATTGCTGGCGTTTGGAATGGCCATTCTACTCGGCGATCTGGTTGTTGAGCGGAAACGCACGCTTGGTCTCGTTGCGCTTCTGGGTATTGCCGTGTCGGGCGTTTTTCTGTTCAGGCTCAGGAACGTCGAGATCGCGGCATATGGCGGTTTGTTCGTCCTCGATCATTTCTCGATGTTTTTCAAGCTGGTATTCCTGATTGCGGCGGCGCTGTCGATAGCGATTTCCCTCAAGTATCTCGATATCGAACGCGAAAACCACGGCGAATATTACGCTCTCATTCTTTTTGCGACTGTGGGCATGATGTTCATGGCCGGGGCCGTGGATCTGGTGACGCTTTACATCAGTCTCGAGACCATGGCGATATCGACATATATTCTCGTCGGGTTCCTTCGCAGCAACCAGCGATCGAACGAAGCCTCGATGAAGTACTTCCTTTTGGGGGCGTTCTCCTCGGGCATTCTCCTTTACGGCATGTCGCTGCTTTATGGCCTGTCGGGGTCGACGAAGTTCGCCGATATCGCGGAAGCCCTCTCTCGACGGCCTCCGAACGATCCGATTTCGCTGCTGGCGATGATTACGCTCTCCGCGGGCCTGTTCTTCAAAATCGCGGCCGTGCCGTTCCACCAATGGACACCGGACGCGTATGAGGGTGCGCCGACATCGATCACGGCGTTCATGTCGGTTGCGGTGAAGGCCGCGTCATTCGCCATGATGATCCGCATCTTCATGGTGGCCATCTATCCGTTGCGTCCGCACTGGGTCGCCATCATGGCTGTCATCTCCGTTATCACGATGACAGTCGGGAACATCGCCGCCATTACTCAGTCGAATATAAAACGCCTGCTGGCGTATTCGTCGATTTCCCATGCCGGCTACATTCTGATCGGTTTCATTGCGGGCAACGACACCGGCTTGACGGCCGTGCCGTTGTATCTTTTGATCTATACCTTCACGAACCTCGGCGCGTGGGCCGTGGTCGTGGCATTGCGGAGAAGAGACGTCATCGGCGAGCATATCGACGAAATGAGCGGCCTCTTCTTCAGACATCCCGCCGCCTCCATACTCATGCTGATCTTCCTGCTTTCGCTCGCCGGTATCCCCCCGACAGCAGGATTCATCGCAAAGTATTATCTGTTTGCGGCTGCCATCCAGACCGGCCATAACGTTCTTGCCGTGATTGCGGTGTTGAACGCGGCGATTTCGATCTACTTTTATCTGCGGATCGTCGTCGCCATGTTCATGAGGGACGCAACCGAGAAGACCGGCCTGACCTATTCCCCCGGCATTCTGACCGCGATGGGCGTCGCGTTTGTATTCACGATGCTGATCGGCATATATCCCGATCCTTTCATCGCCATGGCGCGTCAGGCGGCTTTACTGGCTTTCTAACGTGTGGGCTCTGGCGATATTCCTCTTGCTGGCGATCCAGGACACCGACAAAGAGCGGATGATGAAGGTCCAGGCGGACCAGTGGCTCGCCCTTGTCGATGCGGGCGATTACGGCAAGGCGTACGACGCTTTGTCGGAATCGACGAGGAAGGAGCTTCCCAGAGCCGAGTTTGTGAAATCCACGGAAGAGCTGCGGGACTACGTCGGCAAGCTGCAAATGCGGAAGTACAAATCTGTGGAATTTGTCACCAATCCGCCGGGACCTCCGGAAGGCGAATACTCGGCGGTCCAATATGAGACTGCCTTCCAGAACCGTCCCGTCACTGAGGCAGTTGCGTTTCGGCTGGAAGACGGGAAGTGGGGTGTGATCGGATACTATATGCGGTAAACGCGGGCTAAAGCCCGCGACTACATTGGGGATAAATACTCTTCCAAATGTAGTCGCGGTCTTTAGCCCGCGTTCTGTCTACGTCGAGGACTTCTTGAACTCGGAGAAGCGGAGGGCGTTAACGTTCCGGCCGTTGATTTTGAATCTCACGAAACGGAAGCCGCGGCTGTCGTACGAGTATTCGGTGGCCATGTCTTCCTTGTTCTCGGTTACTCCTTCTTCCATGCCAAACTGCTGGCGCATGAATTTGAGATCGCCGGTCGTCAGGAGCTTCTTCAGGTTCTCGTCGGCGATTTTCTTCGCAAAGACGTCGTACACTTCGATTTTCCGAACTCTATTTGTGGGTCCGTACGTGTAAACGAACAAGCTATTGTTCTGATGGATCGTCAGATACTCCTTAACATCGGGCAATGTTCGCGTGTTTTCCTGTTGGCCCAGGTTTTTTACCAGGACGTCGTTCGCTTTGTCACCTATCTTCACACCCATGATGGTGATATTGCGGCTGGTCCAGTCTTTGTGGCTTGTAATATTATCCTTGGTTAGCTCGTAGAGTTCGACTGGTGGTTCCGCAGGCTTCGGGGGCGGTGCCTGAGCCGCAGGTTGAGTTGCCTGCTGCGTTTCCCCCCCGCCGCCGCATCCGGCCAGGCACAGGATGAGGATGCTGGATAGGGCGAGCAGCATTAACCTGTTGAACATTGAAGTCCTCCTTAAATTGTTCCGACGATGTGCGTGAAAACCATTGTAGTAAAGGGTTTCGGCGCGGATTATATACCATGAAAAACTCACATGAACAGTGGAAAAGACGATAAGCGCCGGACCTTTCAGCAACTCAACCTTCTGAGCGCCGGATTGATGTTTCCCGTTTCGATCGTGATCGGTTACGGGATGGGATATTACCTTGATAAGTGGCTCGGCACATCGTTTCTGAAAATCGTGTTTTTGCTTTTCGGGATCGCGGCCGGCTTTGTCAGCTTCTTTCGAACGATTTCCCAGCTGGGAAAGGATCAATGAGCGAAGAAGAACGGCTCGAGGGCCTGGACCGCCGGCTGAACCGCTCCAGCCTGGTCGTAGTCCTCATTGCAATGCCGCTCATCCTGTTCCTGCATTCGGCAAAAGCGGCCCTCAGCGTCGGCGCCGGCGCGGTCCTTTCCTATATCAACTTTCACTGGCTGAAGCAGGCCGTTGACTTCGTCGTTCTGGAGGGGGCCCAGGGACGGAAGGCGCGCCGCATCCTGTTTCGTTTCGTCGCCCGCTACGTTTTGATCGCGGTATTTCTGTATGTTACGATTCATAGTTCGGTACTCGATCTGGTTTTCGTCTTTGCAGGTCTGCTTGTATACGTTGTTGCCATTCTAATCGAGTGTGTTTCCGAGGTTTTTCGAGTCTTAATCCAGGATTATCGCAATGCCAGAACATGAACTGTTAATCGTAAAGTGGGTCAACGAGCTTCTGCCAGGTCTTATGATTCCGGCACACGTGGTGATGGAGACGATTGTTGTGCTTGCCTGCATCGTCATTTTCGGTGTGTTGCGGACCAGGCTTTCCGTGGAGTCGCCGGGGCGCATTCAGCAGGCCTTCGAGCTTTTCGTTGAGTTTCTCAACGAGCAACTCGAGAGCAACATCGGGCACGACGGACACAGGTTCCAGAAAATTGTCGGAACGTTCGCTATTTTCATCGTGATGTCGAACCTTCTAGGCCTTATACCCGGCCTGGTATCCCCTACAAGCAACGTGAACGTTCCAGCCGGCTGCGCCATTATTGTGTTTCTCTTCTATCAGTATCAGGGAATGAAGAAACATGGCGTGGTGACGTACCTCAAACATTTCATGGGTCCTGTGTGGTGGCTGGCTCCGCTGATGGTCCCCATTGAACTCATCAGCCACTTCGCGCGGCCCGCCACACTCACCATTCGTCTGTTCGCCAATATCATGGCTGAAGAACTGGTGATTACGATCTTCTTTGGACTTCTTCCATTAATTGTTCCGTTGCCGTTCATGGCGTTCGCGATTTTTGGCGGGCTTCTCCAGGCATTCATTTTCTGTACGCTGATGATGGTCTACCTCGGCGGTGCTGTCGCCACCGAGGACCACTAACTCGCTGCACGCGTGAGGCCGGCTGTAAGAGGATGTCCGGCAACCACCTCCGTGGAGCATTTTGACAGGAGAAGTAACATGAAGAAACTACACGCAGGTTTGATGCTGACGTTTATTGTTTTGATGTTCACGACGCCCGTGTTCGCACAGGGCCAGACGGCCGGCATGGTCCACCTGGACTGGGTTGTCATCAGTGCCGGCTTCGCGATGGCGATTGCCTCGTCGATATGCGGCCTGGCTCAGGGCAGGGCCATCTCCGCGGCATGTGAAGGCCTTGCGCGCAATCCCGGTGCGGCTCCGGCTATCCGCTTCGCGCTATTGCTCGGTTTGGCGCTGATCGAATCCCTCGCGATCTACACGCTGGTTATCATTTTCGTGAAGGTGGCGTAGATAAGAGGAAGCCAGAAGCCAGAATAGGGAATTCCCATTCTGGCTTCTGGCTTCCTGGCTTCTGGCTTCTTTTGTGGCTTATTTCAACCCGTTCAAGGCTGCGGTAGTTGTCCAATCCAGGACACGGGTGGGCAGGATCCCGAGATACAGTGTTCCGATGGCCGAAACAACCAGGGCCACTTTCAAGCTTCCCGCAACCCGCACATCCGAGAACTCCTCGTTCGGTTCCCGCATGTACATTTGAACGATGACGTAAAGGTAGTAGTAGAAGGAGATGACCGTCGTTACGACGCCGATGATCGCAAGCCACACCAGGTGCGATTCCACGGCGGCACGGAAGATGAAGAACTTTCCCGCGAAGCCGGCGGTTCCCGGCACTCCGGCCAGAGAAAGCAGGAACAGCGACAGCACTGCAGCCAGTCCGGGACGTTTGGCTCCCAGCCCGGCATAGTCCGTGAGCTGGACCTTCTTGTCTTCCGAGCGGCTGAGGATCGTCACAACGGCGAACGCTCCCAGGTTCATCAGGCTGTACGCCAGCAGATAGAACAACGCGGCCGATCCGCCCCTGTTCGACGCGGAGGTCAGGGCGACGGCGACATAGCCGGCGTGCGCAATCGAGGAATACGCGAGCATCCGTTTGATATTCGGCTGAACCAGCGCGATCACGTTTCCCAGCACCATCGTCAGTGCTGCCACAAGCCAGAGCGCGGACACCCACCGATCCTCGATCATCGGAAAGGCCGTAAGAAAGACGCGGAACAATACGGCAAAACCCGCCGCTTTCGGGCCGACCGACATAAAGCCCGTCACCGGAGTCGGCGCGCCCTCGTAGACGTCGGGTGTCCAGATGTGGAAGGGCGCTACGGCAACCTTGAAGCAAAGCGCAATGAGCATCAGCGCCGCCGAGAGATAGACCAGGCTCATTGGAATGTCCGCAGAGCGAATGGATTCCTTGATCGCCAGAAGGTTCGTGCTGCCGGTGGCGCCGAAAATCAGGGCGACGCCATACAAGAAAAATGCGGAGGAAAAGGAGCCGAGCAGGAAATATTTCAGCGCGGATTCATTCGATTTGAGGTCGGTCCGCCGGAAGCCCGCCATGACATAGGTCGCAATCGACAGAATTTCGAGACCCAGAAAGATCATCATCAGTTCGTTCGATCCCGACATCATCAGCATGCCGGCGGTCGCGAACAGCAGCAGCGCGTAGAATTCCGCGTGATTCATGTTTTCGCGGCGGAGAAAGTCCAGCGAGGTGAGGATCGTCACCGCGGCAATCAACAGGAAGATAAAATTGAAAAAGATGTTGTAGTCGTCCACGATCCAGAGATTCGAATACCACTGGCCGCCATTATCCGCCATCGGAACGAGGGCGAGCATTCCCGCGAGCGTTCCCGAAAACGCCAGCCAGCCGAGCTTCGACTTCTTTCGATCCGTGACAAACGGCTCAGCCACCATCACCGCAATGCCGAATACGGAAAGAACCACTGCGGGAAGGATGGCCGAGATGTTGATGCTGGCGAGATTCATTTCGGTTGCCCAGCGTATTGCACTTGAACGTTCTGCACGCGGTTCATGAGCTTCGTCACCGAGGCGTCCATCGGACGTAGAAAATGATTGGAGTACATGCCCATCCACACCATCAGAATCAGTAGCGGGATCAGCATGACGCGCTCCCGGCCGCCAATGTCGGCCAGGCTCTTGTTCTGATCAATCGTGATTTCCCCCCAGATCACCCGCTGATACATCCACAACATGTAAACCGCCGAAAGAATCACACCGGTGGCGGCGAGCACGGCTCGGGCTCTGTTTATTCCAAACGTGCCCAGCAATATGAGGAATTCGCCGACAAAGCCGTTCAGTCCGGGCAAGCCGATCGAGGACAGTGTCACGATCATGAAAAATGCGGCATAAACCGGCATACGGTGGGCCAGACCGCCGAACTGGTCGATCAATCGCGTGTGGCGGCGATCGTAGATGATCCCGACGATCAGGAAGAGCGCGCCGGTTGAGATGCCGTGATTGAGCATCTGATAAATCGCCCCCTCCATGCCCTGGGTCGTGAAGCTGAAAATGCCCAGCACGATAAATCCCAGGTGGCTGACGGAAGAGTACGCC
>QHXD01000131.1 GCA_003223895.1 Acidobacteriota bacterium | reverse complement strand
GTTTCGTGGCGGCGCAGCGGCAGTCCTACCAGGATCTGCACGAAACGGCGGCGCTGAAATACATGCTGCCCTGGCTGGTCGATCACGTTGAAGAGACGGAGAAGGTGATGGGCAAGGATTTCTGGCAGTATGGCTACGAGCCCAACATGAACAATCTTGCGGTGTTCCTGCGCTACTCCTACGAACAGGGCCTCGCAAAGCGGTTGCTCACTCCGCGAGAGCTATTCGCACCCGAAACGTTGGAATCGTTCAAGATCTAGGGAAGAAGCCAGGGAAGCCAGAAGCCAGAATGGTTGACCCAAATATTCTGGCTTCTGGCTTCCCTGGCTTCTGGCTTCTTCTTCGCTAAGGTCGAAAGTTTCGCGCAAGATAGGTCAATAGAACAACAAATTCCTCATCCGACAGGGAAGCTCCTTCGTTCAACATCGCATTCAGCGTCTCGGCCCATTCTTCCGGCGACGCGAGATGCTGTTTTATCCTTTTCAGGTCATGACAGCTCGTGCACTTATTCAGAAGGACCGGTTTCCCCGCGCCATCAGGCAATGGGCCGTGGTTCGCCACCAGATATTCAACGATGCTCGGAACGTCATCGACCTTGACCTTTGCCCCCTTCTCGATCATGGCCTTGACAATTTTGGTCCAGCCGTCCGGGTCCAGCGCTTGCATCTGGATCGGCCGGAGATCGTGACATTCCATGCAGCTTGCATTGAAGACCTGCTCACCATGGTTGTATGAGCTCGCCTCCTGACCTGCGGAAAAAGCGATGGCTGCTGTCGCAACGGTGGCCAGCAGCCATAGTGAAGTCCTTCCCAACGTACGATTCATTTGCTCAATTGCTTTTCAGCAGCGGGATGCTATCCACCGATGGCGGCTCGGGTACCGACCGGAGAAAGGCATATACGTCCGCGAGCTGCTGTTCAGAAAGGACCTTGGTCGTGTAAGGAGGCATCTCACCTTTGGGCTGACGAATATACTGGGAGAGAGCCGCGAATGTCAGCGGACGCGGAGCCAGGCGTGGTCCGGCGCCTCCATGAGCCGCGTAACCATGGCATTGATAGCATCCATATTGAACAAAGAGTTTCTTACCGGTCTCGGCATTTCCCGGTGGCGTGCTGTTGGCAGCAGGAGTCTGGGCCAGGGCTCCAACACTGAGCAACGACACGATTGTCAGCAGGGCTAAAGAACGCACAGTCACCTCCTATCGTGGTTGAGTCACAACATCAAGCAGAGCCACTTCGCCGCGCTCCACTCTCTCGACGGCGCGCCGCAAGGCCGGCCCCAGGTCTTTCGGATCGGAAATCGGTCCTTCACCGTAAAGGCCCATGCTTCGTGCCAGCATTGCAAAGTCGATATTGGGATCTTCAATTCCCGTTCCGGTATGCGTGTTCTCGTATGTGGCGCCTCGTTGATAGCGATTGGCCATACGTTGCAGGTGCATGAGTTCCTGGTGGTAGGCGCGGTTGTTGCGCATGACGAACAGCATCGGAATGCGATGATGCGTCGCCGTCCACAACGCGCCCGGCGTATACATCATGTCGCCATCGTTCTGGAACTTGACGAACAGGCGGCCATATTTGCGATGCGCCAGAGCGGCACCGACTCCCGACGGCGGGCCATGACCGAGGCCGGCGCCGCCGGCGCCCTCGATCGTGCGGTAGTGCTTGTCGATGTTCCACAACGGGCCTCCGCCACCCGCGCTTGCCCAGTCCTTGTTCTTGATGACTTCCCAAACTTCGGCTTGCAGCCGGGCGGTGCTTACGGGACTGGCATCCCAGGCGTAGGTCGCCTCGACTCGCGCTCGCTGCAGGGCACGCGTCTTGTTTTCCGCCAGTTGCTTTCCACGCGCTTCAAGAGTCCGCTTGCGGTCGGCTGTGATGAGGCGCTTACAGGCTTCGATCAACGACGGCAGCGTCGCTTCAACGTCCGCCGCAATCGCGATGTCCACTTCCGGATAGCGCTGGAAATCCTGATAGTTTGCCTTCGTGTACAGATCGCGCGTGCCGATACTGATGAGCTTTGAATTGGGCTTCGTGAGGGAGGTGAAGGTGCGGTGCAACTGGTCCCGAACCGTGTGCACTGTTCCCCAGAGATCATCGACCTCCAGACCCAGAACCACATCGGCGTTGCCAAGCGCGCCTCTCTGGCTCAAAGGATGGCGTGACGGAAGTCCTCCCCGAATGGGCGCCTGCAGCGTCTCCGCCAGTTGAACGAGCAGATCCATGCCGGCCTGCGATCGCGGACGGCCCGCAAACAGTACCGGGTTTTCCGCTCCCACCAGAATCTGCGCTACCTCGCCCACCGCCCCCGACTGGCCCTGCGGTGGTGACGGTATGGTCAGTTTCGGGATGCGCAATGCGGCCTCATTCTCGATGGCGCTCTCCTGCAGATCGCTGTCGGCCACTAATAGAACCGGCGCCATCGGCGGCGTCATCATGATTTTGTATGCGCGAATTGCAGACTCGGCAAAATGGGGCAGCGAGACCGGATTGTCGTCCCACTTGACATAATCGCGGACCATCGCCGCTGCATCCTGGACCGAATGTTTCCATTCGACACCAGGGCGGCGGGTTGTGGCGTCCAGCGAGTTCCCCAGGATGATGAAGACGGGAATCCGGCCGCAAAACGAGTTGTAAACCGCCATCGAGGCATGCTGCAGACCCACGGTGCCGTGGGCGAAAACCATAAGCGGCTTGCCTTCGACCTGCGCATACCCGTCGGCCATTGCCACCGAAATCTCTTCATGCATACAGGTGATGAACTGGGGTTTTGTGTTTCCGCCATAGTTGACAACCGATTCATGCAACCCTCGGAAACTCGAACCCGGGTTGGCACAGATGTAGTCCATCCCAGCGACTTGATAACGTCCACCATGAAATCGGCTCCTGGACGTCCTTGCGTCAGCACGTCTACCGACGGAGGCGCTACCTCGGTCTCGGCCGCCACTGCGCCGGCCGGAGGCACAATTCCCACAGCGCGCGCCGACTGAGCAGGCGGAGCCTGCTGTGCGCCGGCAACCGGTCCTGCAACGAACGCCGCTGCTCCGGCAGCGGCACCCTTCAGAAACCCACGGCGGCCAAACGAGCCTTTTTTGGACTTCCTCATCGATGCTCTCCTTTGAATGAACGCGGGCTGAAGCCCGCGACTACATTCAGACCAACGTTGATCCCAAATGTAGTCGCGGGCTTCAGCCCGCGTTGAGTCACGACTAAAACCTGGAGAAGTATACCTCGCCACTTCGATTTGCTATATCATTCTCCGACGATGAGTTACCGAATGCCGTCCACCTGTACGCTCTGTACGCTGGCTCTTTTGGTATGGATTGCCGGCGTCAGCCTCGCCGCAGGTCGAAGCGACGTTGCGGATGCCGTGATGAGAGGCGACACGGCAGCCGTTCGTACGCTCCTGCAGCAGAAAGCCGATGTGAACGCGCCTCAGATCGACGGCGCAACAGCGCTTCACTGGGCTGTCTATCGCGATGATCTCGAAACGGTACAGCTTCTGCTTCGCGCAGGAGCCAGGGCCAACGTTGCGAACCGCAGCGGTATCACGCCTCTCGCGATGGCTTGTCTTTATGGCAACGTCAACATGATCAATACATTGATAGCGGCCGGGGCGAACGCAAAGGAACTCGGTCCCACCGGAGAAACAACTCTAATGTTGGCGGCCCGCAATGGTAATCCGGAAGCAATCAAAGTTTTGATTGCCGCCGGCGCAGACGTCAACGCCAAAGAAAATCTCCGAAACACAACCGCTCTGATGTGGGCTGTGGAACAAAAGAATCCGGCGGCAGTTAAAGCCCTCCTGGACGCTGGAGCAGACTTTCGAGCCCGCACCGGTCCTGCGGGTTTGCCTCGAAACTACATGGCCGCTCGAGTGGACACCGCTGGGGTTGAGGCTGCGGTCCGGCGATACGCAGACGCCGCGGCGGCCGGCCGGACTTATGAGGAACAGGTCGAATTCGAAGAAAAAAATGGGACCGTGCATGAAGGACGGCGGGCGGCGGCTCAGCCAGCCCGGCCTGCTGCCGCGGGAGCGGCCAATCAGCCGCCTCCTGTCGTCCAGGCAGACGATACTGAAGTCGTCATTGCCGGCCTTGTCGGCAGCGGCGGCGGAGGTCTGACGGCGCTGGTTCTGGCCGCTCGTGAAGGCGATCTCCAGTCGGCGAAGTTTTTGTTGGATGCTGGAGCCGACGTCAACCAGGTTACTGAATATGGCTGGACTCCACTGCTGACGGCGACAAACAACAGGCACTACAAGCTGGCAATGTTTCTCATCGAGCGCGGTGCCGACGTCAACCGTGCGAACAAGGGTGGATGGACGCCGCTGTACCTCGCTACGGATAACCGCAATATCGAAGGTGGCGACTTTCCCGTGCCGAAGCCGGACATGGACCACCTCGAATACATCAAGTTCCTCCTCGATCGCGGCGCCACGCCGAATGCCCGGATCAAAGACAACACCTTGACCCGAACCATCTTTACCATGCAGTGGTTCTTCGAGTCGGGCGCCACACCGTTCGTGCGCGCTGCACAATCCAGCGATATCGAACTGATGAAAGTTCTTCTGGCGCACGGCGCCGATCCGAAGGCGGCGACGGACCATGGCGATACGGCGCTCACCGCGGCAGCTGGAATCGGATGGGTTGAAGGCGTAACTTATGAACACTCGGCGAAGGCCAATCTGGAAACCATAAAAATGCTGCTCGACCTGGGTCTGGATCCGAACGGGACGAACCGTGACGGACGCACACCGCTCATGGGCGCCGCCATGAAGGGCCGAAACGAGGTTGTTCAGTTCCTGGTGGACCACGGCGCGAAGCTCGAGACGCGGGACAAAGGCAGTCGAGACTCGGAAGATGTGGGTTCCAAGATCGCGGGACACACCTGGCAGGCATTGGATTACGCCGACGGCCTTGTTCGAGTGGGAGTGCAATCGGCTATTGCCCGTGCCGACACTGCCGCCCTGATTCGCAAGCTGATGACCGAGCGAGGATTGCCCGTACCCCCGCCGAATCGTGTGGTGGACTCCATTTGTGTTGTGGAGATCTGTAAAGAGCGAGTGGTGAAAAATGACAAGTGACAATTGACCATCGACCACTGATAAAGCTTTGTCAATGGTCGATGGTCAATTGTCACTTGTCATTTTTCACAGTTTGGCATATCCAGAACGCTCAACAGCAGGTCGCCTGTCGTAATGGTCTTTCTTTGATACGCCAGGTGACGTCCTCCCTTGAGCTTTCCGCAGGCGCCGCCTACGAGAATATGCGGCACATCATAGTGCTGGTGCTGATTCGAGTTGCCCATGTTGGTGCCATAGAGAATCAGGGACTGATCCAGCAAAGTGCCGTCACCGTCCGGAGTCGCCTTGAGCTTGTCTGCCAGGTATGCCATCGTCGAAACATGGTACCGGTTCAGCCTGGAGTAGGCCTTGATCTGGGTGGGATCATCCTGATGATGCGAGCCCCCGTGGAAGCTCACGCTCGTGCCGCCGTCAGGGAACAGCGGTCCCTTCGGGAATGGATAACTTCGGCCCGTCAGGTCACGCGCGCCCAGCAATGTCGCGACTCGTGTTATGTCCGCGCGAAAAGCCAGGGCCGCCAGATCGAGATGCAGCTTGATATGGTCGTCGAACTGTTCCGGGATTCCCGACGGTTCTTCCACCGATGGAACAGCCGATGACGCCTTTGCAGCCAGTTGAAGGCGCCGCTCGATCTCGCGAATCTCATCCGTGAATTGAGTCACTGTTCTACGGTCACTTGCGCCGAGTTCGTTCTTGAAACTCGCCAATTCCCCCACGAGCGAATCCAGAATGCTTCGGCTCTGCTTCATGCGAGCCGCGCGCACTTCGGGCGTGGCGCCGCTGCCGAATAAACGCTCGAATACCACTTGCGGGTTCAGTTCCATCGGAAGCGGGCTGGTCCGCATCACCGGCTCATTGTCGGGTGTGGGCAGGGGCACCCACGAGATCGTGTTCGTATAGGAACAGCTGTAACCTTCACCGCAGTTGCTTGAGCTCGAGTTTGGATCTTCCACTGCCAGCTGAATGGAAGGCAGCAGGGTATCCTGGCCGATCTTTTGAGCGATCAGCTGGTCGATGGTTGGACTGCCGACGGTGGCGTCGGATCCGGCAGTCTTCCTCGGTTTGATTGCCGTCAGGAAAGCGGCGGCAACCCAGTGATCGGAGCCGGTTGTACCCTCAGGAGGTTCGGCAGACTTCGACCAGAGTCCACTCAGAATGACCGTCTGATCCTTCACCTTCTCCAGCGACTCCATGATGTATGGCAACTTTTCAGCAAGCGGACCCTCCGCGGCGGGCTCCCAATAACCCGGCGCCATACCATGCGGGTAAAACATGCCGACGAATCGGGGCTTTGGACTCGCTGCGGTCTGTGCAAGGGCCGTCTGCGCAGGCACCATTGCCTCCAGCAACGGTAAAGATAATGTCAAACCGGCACCGTGGAGGAAGGTGCGCCGGGATAGATGCTTCTTAGTAATAAACATGCCTAATTGCCCTCCGTATTAGTTTCCTGCATTTTCACATTCATCTGGAATGGCTTGCTCTTGACAACGCCGAGAACGACAGCGGAGAAGCGGTTGCCGCTGCGTCCGGCTTCCCGCGCTATCGAGCGAACCAGAGGCATATCCTGGTATTCCACACCGCGGCCCAAACCGTAAACAAGAAGTTTCTCGGCAAACAGTTGCACAAATTGGTCGGAGTAGCCGAGAAGCCATTTGCGCAAATCAGCCGGGCCGGCGATTTTGTTGCCATCGTATAACGTGGCCGCGGCATCGATCGAATTTCCCTCATCCTGCGTGCGCCAGCTTGCGATCGCATCAAAGTTTTCGAGTGCGAAGCCAATCGGATCCATCATGCTGTGGCACTGGATACAATCCGCACGCACGCGATGATCCAGCATTTTCTGCCGCATTGACGGCTCTTTCGTGTTGCCCGTGTTGTCCGCCGCTTTCGGCGGAAGCGGTGGAACGTTCGGCGGAGGGTCCGGCGGACTCATGCCCAGTACATTCGTCATGACCCACTTGCCTCGAGTGACAGGAGATGTTCTTTCCGGCTTGGACGTTGTCACCAGGAAGGCGCCCTTGCCAAGGAGGCCTTTGCGGACATCCATATCCGGGCCGAGCGTCACCCGCCGGAACTGGCTTCCGTAAATCCCCTTGATGCCGTAGTGCCTTGCGAGGCGCTCATTAACGAACGTGTAATCCGCAGTCAACAGGTCGACCACATTGCGATCCTCGCGACTGACGCTGTCAAACAACAGTTCGACTTCGCGGCGCATGGCTTGCCGCAGGGGATCATCGAAGTCCGGATACACCATGGGAAGCGGTCCGACGGCCTGCAGGCCGCGCAGGTTCAACCATTGTCCGGCGAAGTTGATCGTCAGGGCTTCCGAGCGAGGATCCTTCAGCATGCGCCGCACCTGCTGCTCCAGTACGGCGGGATCCTTCAGTTTGCCCTGGCTGGCAATATTGATCAGTTCGTCATCGGGACTCGTGCTCCAAAGGAAGAAGGACAAGCGCGAAGCCAGGTCGAGATCGTCGATGCGATAGGTGTCCCCAACCTTGAGGCTCGCAGGCTCCTTTTCGATGCGATAAAGGAACTTCGAAGCGGCAAGGATTCGCGCCAGAGCCATTTCGATGCCGTTATCGAAGTCGGCTTCCTTCCGGCCTTCCCCATAGAACGGCATCAGCCCATTTACTTCGGCGGTGGTTGCTGGATGCCTGTAGGCATGAGTCGCTAGATTCGAAACAATCTTACGCGCACAGGCACTTTCATCGGCTGCGCCGGCCGGGCGGCAGATGAAGATTTTGCGGCGGCTTGGCGAATCGGTAGCCTGTGTTGCATCGAAAGGTCCTTCGATTCGGACCGTGCCTACGTGCGGAAAATACGTGAATCCTGGAGTCGGACCAGTCTGGACGGTATCGCGTACGAAGTGCTGATCCAGGTCGAGCACCGGAGCAAAGTTTGTTTGCAGGAAGGTCACGCCGATCGTGTGCGCCCCGGCTTTAGTCGCAAACCGAACACGCATGGGGGCGTTGCCGCGGCCGCCGAAGAACGCTTCGGGACCGGCCTGCCCGCCGACGTTGGCCGGGATTCCCCGTTGGCCGCGGCCTCCACAATTGGTCGTACCCTGTGGACGTCCTCCACCTTGCCAATCAATTAACGATACGCGCTCACCATCGAGAATGATTTCCAGCTTTTCGCAGGGAACCGAACCGAAGCCGGTAGGAGACATGTTATCGCCGAATATTGGAGTGACGGTGACCGTGTACTGACCGTCAGAAGGGAACACATGCTTGATGAGCATTCCACCGCGGGTTCCGAAAGGTAGTCCTTCGATATGATAGTCCTGTGAAGTGTCTTCCGGAGTCCGGTACACGACCAGACTCGGCGTAGCCGGTTCGCCAATTGCAAGCCGGCTGATTTTCTGCGCGGCCGAGACATAGGCTTCAACCAGGGTAGAAGAAAGTCCCAGAGCGCCGGCGATGTTGTCGAAGCCGTGGGTCGAATCATCGGACGGCAAATACTTCGCAGAATCGATTTCGAGATCCAGAAGATCGCGGATCACATTCCCATATTCCGTGCGGTTTAACCGATGCAGGCCCGGAGGAGGCATGTGCGGTACACCCGGCCGATCGAGTTCATTTTCGAGATATGTGATGAATCCTTTGAGGGCCACAGGCTCCGGCCGCCTTGCGCCCGAGGGGGGCATCATACCGGCCCGCAGCTTGCGGACGACCCTCTCCCAGGCTTCGGCGTTTCGGGCGACATTGGTCATGTCAAGAGCGTCCAGCGTGAGCTTGCGGGCTGAATCCATGCCCGCGGCCTTTGCTCTCTCGCTGTGACATGTCACACAATACTGACTGACGATGGCCTGCTGAGCGGAAGCGGGAGCATTTTGGGCGTTTCCAATCAGGACGCTCAAGATGAACACGATGCAACCAGTTATGAGAAGTTTCTTCTTCATCGATGACTCCGCTGCAAGACTTGAGCTGTGAATTAACGAGTTGTCTTTGCAATAAGATGAAAGCCGGACGCAAGGATATAACATGACCGTCAAAACGTCTAGGATTGCCACACGTGCGTATGAACGCGCTATCCGATTCCTTGTCCAGGCATGGCCATCTTTTCGCACCGCGCGGACGAAAGATATCCCACCCGGGCGAAAGGATCGCCCTGCAGGGATATCTTTTGTCCATCCGTGGCCATCTTTTCGCACTGCGTGGACAAAAGATATCCCACCCCGGCGAAAAGATCGCACCGCAGGGATATCTTTTGTCCACCCGTGGCGATCTTTTCGCACTTCGTGGATAAAAGATATCCCGCCCCGGCGAAAGGATCGCACCGCAGGGATATCTTTTGTCCACCCGTGGCCATCTTTCAGCAATAGGCTGCATCCTTTGGCGGAGCCGCGTGGATGCAAACTCCTCGAGCTATGCTGACGCGGCGCAAATTTCTGATTATGGGGACTTTGGTGATGCCGGCCATCCAATCGTTACGGCTGGGAAGCAACCCCCGTGTCCGCTTTTTGAGCTACGAACAGGTTGAACCTCTACTCAAGACCGGAAAGCTTGTCCCGCCCGCGGATCGCGCGTCCTGGCCTCGATGGATTCAAAACCACGACCGGGAAATCCGTTCCCGATTGCTGCGGGGCGAGGAAGATACGCTCGCAAACTTTGTTTTGTACGGTTTCTCGTTTACGAATCAGCCCCGCGAGGCCACCGCAGCCCGGGTTCAAGACTTCATAGCGGGCCTATTGATGCGCCCGGAAACAATGAGCGGCTTCTATTGTTGAAGAACCTGAGGCCTGAATGAGGACAACAATTCTCTGGTTCTGCGTAACGGTTTTCTCGGCGATCATCGCTTTTGCTGCGGGGCAGAACCCGCCGAGGGCTGAAAAGGGTGAGCAGATCATGAATGAAGCCTGCATGAGCTGTCATGATTTCAGACCGATAGACACGCAGGCGCTCGATAAGGATGGCTGGACCAAACTCGTCAAGACGATGATCGATAAGGGTGCAAACGTAAGCGCCGACGACACGCCAGTGCTGGTTGAGTATCTCGTCAAAAAACATGGCCCGTTACCTAACGGGGCAGGGAAAAAGATTCTCCTCGAAACCTGCACTCTGTGCCATGACCTGGGCCGGGTGAGAGAACACTCGGGAACGCGAGAAGAATGGGAAGGACTCCTCGTACACATGCTGGGCGAAGGAGCCCCGCTCGCGGATGAAGATTTTGAAGTCCTGTTGAATTATCTCGCGAGAAACTTCGGGCCTCGCTAAGGGAGAAAGGGAACGGGAACAAGCCGCAGATTACGCGAATTACGCAGATGGGCGCATCTAAAAGGTTTTGACGCGCCCATCTGCGTAATTCGCGTAATCTGCGGCTTGTTCCCGTTCCCCTTTATCGATTTACCTGCGGGTCACAGATCTCCACAATGCAAATCGAGTCGATATTGCGATTGGCAGGCGGTACGGTGAGCCCTTTTTCAGCCATCAGTTTTCGCAGCAGGGCCGCCGTTTCCGGGCGGGCAATGGCGGATTGCACGCCAACCCGGACGAGACCTTCGGCATAATCCAACGCCTCCCAGGTATGTCCTGCCGCTTTGCTGTTGAATTTGTCTGTATCCCGGCTGCCCTTGTCCCGCGTATCGAGCCGGGCTCCGTTAGCCACCAAAAGCTGAACGACTTCGTTTCTGCCTTTGAGCGCCGCCCCCATGAGGGCAGTGCGCCCTTCTTTATTGGCCGCATTGGGATCGAGGCCCAGATCGAGCAACATCTTCACCGCCTCGACGTTTTCCTTCGGCGACCATTCGTAGGTAATACCTTCAACCCAGCCGATTCCGGCGCAGACCGACAGAGCTGTATCTCCAAGATCGGTCGCAATCTTCGGATCGGCGCCGTGAGCCAGGAGAAGTTTCATTAGAGTCACGTCTCCACTCTGGGCTGCACGAACGAAGGCTGTTGCTCCGGATTCGAAGAACCACTGCATGGTAAAGATGGTGCGGGTCTCGGTGTTGCTCTTGACCTGGTGGTTTACATTGGCACCATGATCCAGGAGGATCTTGATGAACTCGAGGTGATCCATATCCGGCTTTGGCACAGGATAATCGCCGCCTTCGATGTTGCGGTTGTCCGTTGCCAGGTATAGCGGCGTCATGCCTCCCTTATTGGCGATGTTCACGTCGGCTCCGCGCTCAATCAGGAATTTTCCGAGTTGGTAGTTCCTGTTGTTAGTCGCTGCCAGGAGGGGACTCCACCCAAATTCAGTCACCTGGTTTACATCGGCGCCGGCCTCGATCAGAAGTTTGGCTGACTCGAGATCGCCTTGCCGGGCCGCAAAAACCAATGCCGTTAAACCACCGCCGCCGCCGCCGACAAGCCCGGCTTGCGGTGCATCCTGAGCGTCGGAGTCATCCGGATTGGCATCAGGCACAGCAGCACCGTCTGTCGGCGCGGCGCCTCGGGCGCCTCCAGCGTTGGCGCCACGACCACGATTGCCGCGGTTGAAGATCGACTGGCGGCGAGCCTCAGCTTCTGCTGCGCCGGCACGGGCCGCCTCCGCCCTCGCAGCTCCGCCGCGCCGTACAGCTTCCGCAACAGTGGTGTTGACAGCGTTGGCCATGTAAGCCCTGGGTAAGCCCGAGCCACCTGTGCGGGCGCCGACGTCGGCTCCACCGTGGATCAATGCCTTGACTGCAGCCGGATGTTGCTGCTCGACAGCCCACATCAGCGCAGACGTATCGCGCTTCGGTTCTCTCAGATTCGGGTCGACGCCTGCTGCGAGAAGTACTTTGATCGCGTCGGGATTCCCATTGCGCGCCGCCAGCATGAGTGTCGTCTCGCCGTTCGGCCCGCGCTGTTTTGCGTCAGCTCCCGCCTCCAGCAATCTGCTGATCATGGTCGGATTGCCATAGAGGGAGGCCATGTACAGCGGGGTGATACCCTCACGGGTCATCACGTTCACCTTTGCCCCGGCGCGTATCAACAGATTCGCAACTTCCAGGTCATTCCGATACACCGCCCAATGGAGCGCTGTCGCGCCATCGATCTGTGCGGCATTCACATCGGCTTTCTGCTGCAGCAGCCGCGTCAGGCTTGCCTTGTCGCCTTTCATTACCGCGTCTGCGACATCACTGCGGCCGGCGCCAAGGCTCAACCCGGCAATGCATAGCAACAGCAGAGCAGTGCAGCCAACAAGTGTGCGTCTAGTCATCTTCGATCTCCTCAAAGTCTGGCTAGTCTGCCCGTGCTGTCGCCCTGGCTTTTCTGGTTGATGCCGTACATATCGAGAATGCTCAACAGAAGGTTGCCTGTAGTAATGGTTTTGCGTTCGTACGGCAGGTGACGTCCTCCTTTGAGCTGCCCGTTCGCGCCGCCGACGAGAATGTGCGGCACATCGTAATGTTGATGCTGATTCGAGTTGCCCATGTTCGTGCCATACAGGATCAGGGATCGATCCAGCAGCGTGCCGTCCCCTTCTGGTATGGATTTCAGCTTCTTCGCAAAGTAAGCCATCGTCGAAACGTGGTATCGATTCAGCTTGGCGTAGTCCGCGATCCGTTCCGGATTTTCCGCATGATGGGAGAGTCCATGGAAACTGCCGCTCACACCACCATCGGGGAAAAGCTCACTCTTCGGGAAACGGTAGACCGCGCCGGTCAGGTCGCGAGCGCCCAGCAGGGTGGCGACGCGTGTAATGTCCGCCTGGAAGGCAAGCGCCACAAGATCGAAATGCAGCTTGATGTGATCGTCGAAGTCCGACGGTATGCCGGCGGGTTCCCCCAGAGCGGGTACGGCGCCTGAAGCCTTCGAAGCGAGCTGGAGCCGCCGCTCAATCTCTCGAACTTCGTCGGTGTACTGATTCATGGTGTCGCGGTCGGCGGAACCGATGTTCTTCTTGAGACTGTTCAACTCACCGACAACCGAATCGAGGATGCTACGGTTTTGCCGCATTCGGGCGGCGCGCACTTCCGGCGTGGCACCGCTGCCGAAGAGGCGTTCGAAAACCACCTGCGGGTTGAGTTCCATCGGGAGCGGTCTTGTCCGCGGCACTTCATTGTCCGGCGTGGGAACTGGTACCCAGGAAATGGAGTTCGTGTAAGAGCAGCTATATCCTTCGCCGCAACTGCTGGAGTTGGTGCCCGGGTCCTCGACGGCAAGCTGAAGGGACGGCAACAGCGAATCCTGGCCGATCTTCTGAGCGATCTGCTGATCGATCGTCGGCGAGTATACGGTTGCATCAGAACCCGTGGTCTTTCGGGGTTTGATCGCTGTCAGGAACGCCGCCGCAACCCAGTGGTCCGAACCCGTTGTTCCCTCCGGAGGCTCTGCGGACTTCGACCACAGGCCGCTGAGAATTACGGTGCGGTCCTTGACTGGTTCCAGCGATTCCATGATGAATGGAAGCTTGTCCTGTAATGCGCCTTCGGTCTTGGGTTCCCAATAGCCCGGCGCCATGCCATGTGGAAAGAAGACGCCCATAAATCGCGGCTTCGGCGCCGCCGGCGTTTGCGCCAGCGCTGTTGCGGCCGGGAGCATCGCCTCCAGGAGCGGTAAAGCTAGTGTGACTCCAGCCCCATGGAGGAAGGTGCGGCGTGGAATGTGCTTCTTGGTTATAAACATATTAATTGCCCTCCTTCTTACTTTTATTCTGAATACCCGTTTCCTGCAGCTTCATATTCATCTGAAACGGCTTGCTCTTGACAACGCCAAGAACCAGCGCAGAGAAACGGTTCCCGTTGCCCGCAGCCTCCCGCGCAATTGAACGAACCAGCGGCATATCGCGATATTCAACGCCGCGGCCCAGCGCGTACGTCAGAAGCTTCTCAGCAACGACTTCGACAAACTGATCGGAATAGCCCACAAGCCACTGCCGCAAACCGGCGGGACCCTGAACCTTCGTGCCGTCATAAACTGTTTCCGACGCCTTGATCGGTTCACCGGCATCGTCGGTCCGCCACAGACCGATGGCGTCAAAGTTCTCGAGCGAGAAACCGATTGGATCCATGAGACTGTGGCACTGGATGCAGTCGGCGCGTACGCGGTGTTCCAGCATCATCTGCCGCATCGACTGCGCTGTTGCGTTGCCTCGTGCATCATCCGCTTTCGGTTTGAGTGGCGGCACATCTGCGGGCGGCCTTGGGGGACTCATGCCGAGAATGTTCGTCATGACCCACTGGCCGCGTGAAACAGGTGAGGTCCGTTCGGGCTTCGATGTCGTTGACAGGATGGCGCCCTTGCCGAGCAAACCGCGGCGTACATCCATATCCGGGCCAAGCGTCACGCGGCGGAACTGGCTTCCGTAGACATTCGGTATGCCGTAATGCTTGGCCAAGCGTTCATTGACGAAGGTGTAGTCGGCGGTCAGCAGGTCGACGACATTACGGTCTTCACGGACGAGCAGCGGGCTGAAGCTCTGCAGGCCTCGCAGGTTCAGCCACTGCCCGGCGAAGTTGGCTGCCAGCGCTTCCGCGCGGGGATCCTTCAGCATGCGTCGCACCTGCTGCTCCAGGACTTCAGGTGAGCTTAGCTTTCCCTGGCCCGCCAGGTTCCTCAACTGCGCATCGGGACCGGTGCTCCAAAGGAAGAACGACAAACGTGACGCAAGGTCAATGTCGTTGATGCGGTAGGCCTGACCTGCAGCCAGGTTCTCCGGCTCACTTTCAATACGGTAAACAAACTTCGGGGCAGCAAGGAGGCGGGCAATCGCCATCTCGATCCCATGATCGAAATCGGCTTCCTTTCGGCCGTTCTGATAAAAAGACATCAACTCATTGACGTCTTCGGCCGTGGCAGGCCGCCTGAAGGCTTCTGTCGTCAGATTCGTGATGATTTTTCGCGCACAGGCTGTTTCTTCGGCGGCACCGGCCGGACGGCACACAAAGATCTTGCGCCGGCTGGGCGAGTCCTGCCCGGTGAGTGCGTTGAAGGGACCCTCGAGCCGAATGCTGCCGACGTGGGGAAAGAACGTGAAACCGGGAGTCGGTCCCGTCTGGATCGTGTCCCGCATGAAATGTTTGTTGAGATCGAGGACTGGCGCCAGGTTGGTTGCGAGGAATGTGACACCGATCGAATGCAATCCGGCTTTTGTCGTGAAATGCACCTTCATTCCGGCGCTTGCAACACCCTGTCCTTGCCGTCCATTCTGCCAATTCAACAACTGCACGCGCTGGCCGTCGAGAAGGACCTCAATTTTTTCGTTCGTAATGGTGCCGAAGCCCTGCGGCGACATGTTATCGCGTGTACTCCCCGTCGGAAGGAAAAACGTGATTGACGAGCATTCCACCGCGGGTCCCGAACGGCAGACCTTCGACGTGGTAGTCCTGCGAGGTATCTTCCGGGACTCTGTACACTACGAGGCTTGGCGTCGTCGCTTCGCCGATAGCCAGACGGCTGAGTTTTCCCGCGGCCGAAACGTAAGCCTCCACCAGCGTTGAGGAGAGTCCGAGCGTGCCGGCCATATTGTCGAAGCCATTGCTGGAATCGTCCGAAGGCAGGTACTTCGCGGGATCAATCTCCAGAGCAAGAAGGTCGTGAATGGCGTTCGCGTATTCGGTGCGATTCAGACGATGCGCGCCCGGCGGCGGCATGTTGGATACGGCATCGCGATCGAGTTCATTCTCCAGGTAGGAGATCAACGCCTTGATATTGGCCGGGTCGGGGCGCCGTGCACCCGCGGGAGGCATTTGGCCTGCCCGAAGTTTTCGTACGACCCTCTCCCAGGATTCCGCATTTTTGCCCGCGTGGGCGACATCCAGGCTGTCCAGGGTAATTCTTTTTGCCGAGTCGATGCCTGCCGCCTTGGCCCGCTCGCTGTGGCAACCGATACAATATTGATTAATAAGGGCTTTCTGTGGGGATTCGGCTGTTTGACCATAGCCGGCAAAGACAATAGACACGATCGCCAGGCAACCAATAAGTAGTCCGTTTTTCATAGATCGTCAGGCCTCAAAAAAGGAGCCGAAAGTATAACGGAATGCAGCCAAAATGATATAGCAGAACGTACTTACGCGCAATTTCCACTGTAGCGGCGGTCTATGACCGTCGAGACAGTTACAGGAACCATTTCTCCAGTTCGGCTGGATGGATTCGGCGGCGGCTTTGGATCGCCCGGCGCTTGCCCAGAAGCCTTCGGAAATTGCGCACCGGATACCACAGTCCGGGAATCGAGGAACGCTCGCGCAGCAGGACGTAGCCAACGACAGCCGCATCGCGTTTGGTTATCGACCAGAAGTGCCGCCAGTACATATTCCCAGACATATTGTTGATTCGAAGAAGAAAGCGGTTCTTGACGGAGTGGTAATTGATTTCCTTCGGCAGTTGGTCGCGCCGCTCCGGCGTGACCAAGCGGCGATGCCGCGCAATCGCGCTGGGTACGTAAATCGAATTCCAGCCCAGCAAACTCGTCGAAATACTGATCGCCGATCGCGACATCGTCCAGAGCGGTCCGCCGGAACAGGGCGGCCGCGCCGCTCGGGCCAAAAATATCTTCGGCCCTTTCGAACTGTCCTTCGTCGATCTGGTCGGCGCCTCGGTCCAAATGGCGCTGTTCGCGCAGCATGATGATGCCGGTGGAATCCAGAGTCTTTCCGTCCAAGCGGAGCAGTTTTCCGCTCGCCGAGGCAGCGTCCGGCCGGGCATCTAAAGCGCGGACCAGTTCTTCGATAAAGACGGATTGGAGAATCGTATCGGGATTGAGGAACAACACATACTCTGATGGAAAGCACCGAACCAAATCATTGTGCGCCCTGCAAAAGCCCGTGTTCACGGGGGAGTGCTTCAAATAATCAATGTCGAAAGAAGAGACAACTTTGAGCGTATCGTCGCTCGAGGCGTTGTCGAAAATGTGAATTCCAATATTTTGAAAAGTCTGCTTTTGAAGACTGTCCAGACAAGCAGCGATTTCCCGCGCGCTGTTGAAGGTCACAATGTTGACGGCTACCTTTACCATCCCTTCAACGCTCCAATCAGAGTCTTCCCGTACGCCGACGCTTCCTTTGGTCGTCCGATCATTCTGCCGAGCATCCCCGCCGCAATCGACGCGCGAACCGCTGCTCCGCCCAGCGATCCGAAATGCTTGCGCGCGTATCGTAGTTGGTTGCTGTAATACGCGCGAAGGAAATTCTCCGAGCCCAGTGCCTCTGCGCTGTAGCCGCCTTCGTGGAGAAATTCTGCTTTCGGGGCGAAGTAGATCTCCCAGCCCGCGGTGTTGAGCCGGCGGCAGAAGTCCACGTCTTCATACCACGCGGGGTAGAACTGTTCGTCAAAACCGTCGACCGATTCCCAGGCATCACGCCGGATCATCAACGCGGCCGCCGCCGGCTGTTCGACGGCGAAAGGTGCGTCCTCCTGTAGCGGCGCTACAGTGGAACCTCCCGGAAACCCCAGGTTCTCGCGCACAAGCGAACCAACTGTTGGAAAGTCCCTCGGGAGATACTTTTCACTCACATACCCGCCAACAGCTCCCGCCCGGGGATGCGCATTCATGAAGTCTTCGAGAACCGGCACTGCTCCAGGCATCACCTTAATGTCAGGATTGAGTACAAGAACATATGACGTTGAGGTCAGCTGAAACGCCTGATTTATAGCTGCAGCGAATCCTCGGTTCACGCTGTTACGAACGAAATTCACACGGTTGCGAAAACCATCCACAGACTCGAGCGACGTATCCAGCGAAGCGTTGTCGATGACCAGGATCTCGGCATTCGTGGCTGTTGCCAGTAGCGATTCTATACACGTCCGCAGCCAGCTTCCCGAATTCCAGTTGATGATGGCAACAGCGCTACTCATTCCCGCCTTTTGTGGCAAACACGAGCATAATGTCCATTGGATTGACTCGAAACGTCAGACGCGAAACCCCATTCATTTGTGGAATCCAGGGCAGATACCGTGAAAGTCGGTTGAGGAGCAACTCCAGACTTGCGTGCTTCCCGATTCGAACGATTCTGTCTGTCCTTATCCCACAGTCCGCCAGTAGCCTTCTCATTGTCCTCGAGTCAAAGAAGAAGTAGTGCTCCGGAATGAACTGCCGCCACCTCGTCTTGAGGAGCTTGTAGGGAAGCGAGTCGATGTCGGGTGTCTCGATAACGAGGAGACCTCCCGGCTTCAGCCTTTCGGCAGCCGCATGAATGAAGCTGCGCGGCGAATCGACGTGCTCAATAACGTGGAAGCTTGCAATCACATCGAACTCATTCCACGGGGTACGCTCAACGATATCCTGATACACCGGCGCGACCTTACGAGCCGACTCCGCCAGTTCCGGGTTCGGCTCGACGCCGTACGCGTCGAACGACTGAGCGGCGACTCGCAAAAAATCGCCTCTCGCGCATCCAACTTCGAGGAGTTTTCCGGATCCCCGGATCCTTCGTATGAGTTCCAGCCTCCAGGTGGCATTGAGAAGCGCGATCCGGTGCTCTTCCTCCAGCCTCAGGGGACGAAACCGTATGTTTGCAGCGCGGACCTTCTCTGCTGTTTCTCTTCCGCTTTCGCTGCCAAACGTCAATGCCGCCCGGCGATTCCCGACGTAACGAAATCCACAGTTCACACATTCCACCAGCGGTCCATCCAACCTGCGCGATTCCAGCACGAATCGCGGATTCGCCGCTGCGCAGAGATCGCACGAAAGGTAGCGTGTGACGGCCATCAGGCTAATAATATGCCCAGGAGGTTATTTCCATGTTTGCCAGAAGACGATTAGCGTGTTCCTTCTGCCGAAGAAGCAATGAACAAGTCGCAAAGTTGGTTGCCGGGCCCAGGGTTTACATCTGTGACGAGTGTGTAGCGATCGCTGCCCGGATCATGCAGGACGATGGCGCAAACACCCTG
>QHXD01000816.1 GCA_003223895.1 Acidobacteriota bacterium | reverse complement strand
GAGCCTGTCCGCCGTGCGCGGCACGATGGTCCAGCCAGGGCAGATGCAATTGACGCGACCTCCGCAGTAGTCAGGCGTATGCGGCGCGAGGCGCGCAATCTCATTCTTAAGCGAGCGGGTCAGGCCAAACGCCATGGCGGATTTTGCCGAGGCATAATCGGCGTGGCCGGCTTCGCCAAACACGCCGGCCGTCGAAGCGATCAAGAGCGCGTTGCCGCACTTTTGCCGGGCAACAATCCGGAAGAACTCGCGCATGCTCAGAAACGCGGTTGTGAGCACGTTATCCAGAGTCTGGCGCCATTGCCGCAAAGACATCCGGTGCAGTGGAATATCGCGCGATTCCCAGGAACCGGCATTTGCGACAAGTGTGTCCACGCGGCCAAAACGCTTGAGGGTCTCTGCAAACAATCGCCTGACTTCGAGTTCCTTCGTGAGGTCTGCCCGCACAATAACTGAGTCCGAGCGTTTCAGCTTCCGCCGCAAAGCCTCCGCGTTCTCCCTGCTGCGGCGATAGTGCAACACCAGTTTCGCCTCTTCCTCCGCGAATTGAAGAGCAATGGCGGCGCCGATCGCACCGGATGCACCTGTAACGACAACAACTTTTCCAGCGAGATCCGTTTTCATGCGTAAAGAAGATATAGCCGCGGATTACGCGAATTACGCGGATGGGCGCGGCCGTTTGAAGATATTGCGCTCCCCATCCGCGTAATTCGCGTAATCCGCGGCTGAAGACTATTGGCCAGCATCCCTCTCTTTCAATACCCGGGATGCGATCTGCAGACCGTCCCACACCGCGGGGAATCCGGCGTATGGAGCCATCTGCAGTATGGCTTCGACAATCTCCTCTTTTGTGGCTCCATTACCGGACGCCATCCGTACATTGAGTTCGAGGGCGCTTGTTCTTCCGAGCGCCGTCAACGCAGCAACCGTGCACAGGCTGCGAGTTTTTAGATCGAGAGGAGACCGCGTCCATATCTGGCCTGCAACAAATCCAAGGATGAGCCGCTCTAAATCCGGCGAGAGATCTCTCCAGCCGCACCGGATACGCTCGGCCTGTTCATCGCCGACCATCTGTTTCAATATCGCCAGGCCGTTTGCCAAATGTTGTTCATCAGTCATGGCTGTCATTCCCCAATTCTGAACCCGTAACCCGCACTGACGTCGATAGCCTGGCCGGTGATGGCGTCGGATTCAGGCGAACAAAGGAATAAAACGGCGTCGGCAACTTCGGAGGGGAGAACCATCCTTTTCAAGGCAGTCGCGCGCACGTATTCCTTGTACATCGCGTCGAAGGTCACACCGGCTGCCTCGGCACGCTTGCGGATAACTGAATCGATCATTTCCGTGCGCGTGGGTCCCGGACAGATCACATTGACTTGAATGTTATGAGGGCCGAGTTCCTGAGCAAGAGTCAGCGTCAGACCGATCAGACCCCATTTCGAAGAGGCATAGGGTGTTCGCAACGGATATGCCATCTTGCCGGCAATAGAAGAGATGTTGATGATCTTGCCGCGTTTCTTTTCGATCATTGACGCCGCGACCGCACGACATAAGACAAATGGAGTTCGAAGGTTGATCTTCAATGTTCGATCCCAGTCTTCGATCGCGATCGTGTGCGCGGCACCCGTCGGTCCGGTGATCCCGGCGTTATTGATGAGAATATCGAGAGGTCCCAGATCTCGAACAACAGATTTAACCAGCGTCTCGATCTGAGTGTCGTCCGTCAGGTCCATGCCGTAGGACTTGAATCTGAGACCGCGGGACTTGAACTCGGAGGCCGTTCCAGTGAGGGCTGGATCATCAAGAGCCGCAATCGCGACGGTTGCGCCCGCCGCAAGCAGTTTTTCGGAAATCGCTTTGCCGATGCCCTGGCTGCCGCCAGTCACAAGGGCGACTTTGTTCATCAGTGTCATATTCGCCTATTCATACCATGAACGCGGGCTAAAGCCCGCGACTACATTTTTGGAATCACGTTTGTGCACCCAATGTAGTCGCGGGCTTTAGCCCGCGTTGGACATCATGGTAACCTGTTCGGCTAAATCGGGAGGAAACATGATGAAGCGAGAACTCGTGCTCGGAACACTGATCGTGCTCGGAGGCTTGTCGCTGGTGGTTTCCGGACTCCAGGCGCCGGCAGGACCGTCGGCGGCAGCGCGGTCGGCCACAAAGATCGAGAAAGTGAAAGACAACCTGTATATCGTCACCGGTTCCGGCGTGGCCGATACCAGCGCATTCAGCGGCGGCAACACCGCCGTGCTCATTACTGACGCCGGTGTCGTGATTGTCGATACGAAGCTGCCCGGATGGGGTCAGATCGTTCTCGACCGGATCAAGACAGTGACCAACAAACCCGTAACGACGATCATCAACACGCATACGCACAGCGACCACACCGGCAGCAACGAGTTCTTCGGCACGACAGTGGACAGCATTGTGCAGGAGAACACGAAGGCGAACATGGCGAAGATGGACGAGGGCTGACGGTCGGGAAAGGGAAGGATCAAATCGATCTGTACTACTTTGGCCGCGGTCACACGAACGGCGACACTTTCGTCGTGTTCCCGGCGCTGCGTACGATGCACGCCGGCGACATGTTTGCGTGGAAGGCTCTGCCCTACATCGACACCGATAACGGCGGCAGCGTGGCCATCCATCCTCAGACGCTCGCAAAGGCGGTCGCGACAATCAAGGATGTCGACACGGTCATTACCGGACACATACCGATACCGACGACATGGAACGAACTGAAGGAATACGCCGACTTCACCCAGGATTTCGTTACCTGGGCTCAAAATGAAATGAAAGCCGGAAAGACCGTGGACCAGGCAGTCCCCGAGTACAAGGTTCCGGCGAAATACAGGGGCTACGTCGCCAGCGCGAACCCGCAGTTTGGCGGGGTGAAAACCAATCTGGAAGCTCTTTACAAGGAACTAAAGAAGTAGCCGCGGATAAACACAAATGACAAGTGACAATTGACTATCATTGATAAAGCTTTATCAATGGTCAATAGTCAATTGTCACTTGTCATTTGTGTTTTATCCGCGGCTTTTGTCCTGCTACCGGCTGGCCGTCCTGTTCGATTCCGCAACGCAGGAAAAGTTCGCGGCATCGTTGGTGTCGCCTGTGCCCTTATACTTCGCAATCTGACCGAAAGGGCACAGGGGACGCGTCTTATCGACCTGGCCGTTGGTTAAGTGAGACGCGATGATCTCAGTGGGTTTCTTACTCTGCTCGACCCATTCCTCAATCACCTTCACCTTATTGAATGTATCGGTGCCGACACCACCCTGGCAGTGATTCATCCCAGGCACCATGAATAGTGCGAGCGAATTCGCCGCCTTGTCCTTTCCGACCTTCTTCACAACATTGTTGTAGTAAGTGACGCTATTCAACGGGTTCACCTGCGGATCATTCCAGCCGTGATACATCAGCAGCTTTCCGCCCCGGTCGAAGAACGGTTTCAAGTCCGCATCGCCCGAGTACATCACACCATTGTCGGACTTGTCGGCCCGGTCGATGTCGGTAGAAATGTTCATCTGGTGATAGTCCCAGTTTCGATCCTGAAAGACGACGTTCCGCATTCCGGTGGCGGAGACGCCGAGCGGTTCCGGCCCCCCGAGCGTCGCCCAGCCAAGCTCAGACCCGGGCATCAGGTGGCCTTCAAAGAGCACCTTCCCTGTCTTCGGGTCCTTCAGCGGCGACGTCATCGCCCTGGCCGATTCGACCTGGCCCTTTGTCAAGCACTCCGGGCCATCGCCGCCCTTGCACATCAGCTTCGCGTAATCGAAATTGCACTGCGCCGGATTTTCGATCACGCCATCCTTGACACCATCCAGCGCGTCACACGCATTCACGACCGCGTTGTGAATCATTGGATACTTGGCCGGCGGAATGACGCTGTCCGGATCTTTGTTGACGATGAGATTCAACGCCACGCGGGCGCCGTGAGCGCGCATCTGGTTCCACGAGGCGGCGCCGGCAATGATCCCATTGAAGTCTTCAGGATATTGCTGCGCTGCCGCGAGCCCCTGCCTGCCGCCCTGCGAGCAGCCGTTGTAATAAGAGAACTTCGCGGGGGTGCCGTAGTGGGCGTTGATGATAGTTTTGGACTGCGCCGTCATCTCGTGAATCGACCGATATGCGAGGTCGGTCAGCTTCTCGGGATGTCCCAACGCGAAGTCCGCGTTGTTGCCCACGTGACCCGTGTCCGTACCGGCGCCGGCGTAACCGGCGGCCAGGGCCGCGGCCAGAGCGGGATACGGAATGGTTCCGGCCCATCCGCCGTTGCCGACAGCCTGGAATTTGCCGTTCCATCCGGAGGCGGGCAGCCAGATTTCGGTTTTGATGTCGGAGTCGCTCGTGGGCGCCAGGGTGGCTGTCACTCGGCAGAATGCC
>QHXD01000815.1 GCA_003223895.1 Acidobacteriota bacterium | reverse complement strand
AGAAAACGGCGGTCTCCCGCGGCATGCCGTAGGCGATGGGGTTGTCCGTATCGAGAACGGCCTTCAGCAACGATCCCGGCACGTAGAAATCCTGCGGTCGCACGCCTTCCAGCGTGTTCTTAACCGGGAGCGCGAACTGCTTTGCGGCAAACACTGTGGCCTCATCCATCGTCACAAGCGTTCCCCCTTCGTTGATGAAATCACGAAGATTCTGAACGCCAGCGTCGCCGATACCGCCTGTGTACTCCATAGGGATCGTCCCCGGTCGATGCCCCTGAATGATGTTGGTTTCGCTCAATTCGCCCGGAATGATGATCACGTCGTACTTCGACCTCAGGTCGCCGGCGCGCATGTCCTTGTCCACGATGCTCGCGAATGGAAAGTCATAGTTTTCGAAGATGAATCGAGTCCAACCTTCGTCCATCGAGGCAACGTAACTCTTGTACATTGCAATCCGGGGCGCATTGAGCCTGTACGCCTGAACGTTGAGCCGGTCATTCGATGCGATGAAGTTCACCGATGTGTCGCGGGCGATTGCCTGAAGTTTCGTTTCAATCCCGGGGGTTGCGTGGATGATCATCGTTCCGGCCGGGTAAGACTTGCCCTTGACCGTGATCGGTTTGGCGGCCCAATAGACCTGCGCCTTTTCCTTCATGAGGCGATTAAGCGCTTTCATCGATGCATTGCTGTCGTGATCGAGGATGTAGGCCTTCGCAGGACCATTTTCCACAACGCCGGGAGCGGCTCTGATCGTATCCACTTTTGTCAGCCTGGCCTGGAACGGCGCGGCTACGGTGATAACCTTCACGCCCATCTGCATCGGCAGCGTGTGAGCAACGACGTCGTATGGCCGCTGCGGCGGGCCGCCGGGATACTCGCGCAGATCCGGGTAGACCTGTTTTTCCAACATTGTCTTCGCGAATGAACCGAATGGTTGCGCCATCCTGATGACGTAGCTTCCCGCCGGATACTCCACGCCGTCTGCTATCAACGAAGCCTGGGCCTGTTGAACTTCGACTTCACCGAACTGCAGGATGTTCAACATCTCGACGGCGGTTACCGGGTCTCGCTGATCGGGAGGGATCACAAACGCGTAGGGCGCACCAGTCCACGACACCGCCTTTTTCTGAACCGTATAGAAATTGCGCAGCCAGCGCTCGCGGTAGAGAGCCACATTTTCGAGAGCGCCCATTGCAGCGATCAGCTCATAGTCCACAATGTCGCGCAGCTTCCAGTCACCCCCGCGCCAGAGCACTGGAAACTTCCAGCTCACCGTTCTCGGGTCGTAACCCAGACCGGGACGAAGATCGCCGAAGCTCTGGCGAATCGGCGAGGCGTATCGGACGCTTGCCGCTTCAGTGAGGATTCTCACCGTCCCGTGATAATGCTGATACGCGCGGGCCGGCGTCCACGCATCGTAGACCGCGTTCGTCGTGATGCCGGTTTTGCCTTCGCCGATCAGGCGGTTCATCATCGCCTGACCGATGAACGACGCCCCCTGGATCAAAAGTGGATCGATGTTGGGCTCGTACGGATCCATGAACGGCGGGACGAAGAGCCGCGCGCCGGTATTGCCCATCTGATGGACATCGTAGAGGACCTGCGGATGCCACTGTTTGTAAATGCCGTCGATCGTGTTCCGGGTCTCAGCCTGCGTGAACATGTACCAGTCGCGGTTGTTATCATGGCCGGCATAGTGATGGTAGAGCTCCGGGACCGGCGCCCCATCGAACGGGGTGTTCAGGTTTTTCCTGTACCAGTTGACAACGATGTCGAGGCCATCGGGATTCAGCGATGGAACGAGTACGAAAATGACGTTATCGAGAATGTTTTTGACCTCGGCCGTATTCTTTGTCGCCATGTTGTAGGCGAGCTCCATCGACATCTGGGCGGCCGCCACTTCAGTAGCGTGAACGGAGCAGGTGATGGCAATCACCGACTTGCCTTCGCCGATTAGCCGCTCGACTTCTTCGGCGGATAAGCCACGGGGATCGGCCAGCCGTCGAGTGATCTCCTCATAGCGGTCGAGTTTCGCCTGATTCTCGGGTGATGTGATCGTGACGCGGAGGAAGGGCTTCTTCAGCGTAGTCTGACCGACGACGTCCACGCGCACGCGATCGGAAGCCTTATCGAGCTCGTTGAAATACGTCGTGATCTGCTGCCAATCCGCAAGCTTGTAATCGTCGCCAACGCGAAACCCGAGAAAATCCTGCGGCGACTTCACCTGTGCCGATACTGCAATGCTCGACAGAAGAATCGACAGGACCACCAGAAACACGAACCGTACTCTCATAAAGACTCCCTTTTGACTGTAGCGGTGTGAATGAATTGGCAGTTGATCTCAAATCCGAAATCCGAAATATCAGATTGGACTGCCGGCGTTGCGCATTGATCGCCAGTCCAATTGGATATTTCGGATTTCGGATTTGAGATGCAGGATTCGTCCAATTTCAAAATTTCCTCCCGGCCGGGCCTACATTACCCGCGATATCCGGGCCCACGCAACGGACGGCCCGGCTTCTGGCCGGTGATTGCTCCATTCGCAACCACGGGCTTTCCATTCACGAAGACGTGTTTGATGCCGATCGAATAGCGGTTCGGATCGTCGAACGTCGCGACGTCACGAATGGCCGCCGGATCGAAGACGGTAACGTCCGCCATCATTCCCGGCCGAAGAATACCACGGTCAGTCAGATGAACGCGGCTG
>QHXD01000814.1 GCA_003223895.1 Acidobacteriota bacterium | reverse complement strand
AGTCGTGAAACTCGGTGTCGGATCGGTGATCGAATTGAATTCGGGAATGGATCAGCCGGTCGAACTCGTCGTCAACAACCGCATTCTTGCCCGCGGCGAAGTGGTGACGGTGGACGGATTCTACGGAATAAAAATTACGGAGATTACCAGTGCAGGCGAACGATTTAAGTCTCTCAGCACATAACCCGATGCTGATCTACACAGTTCTTGCGCTGTACGGTTTGTTGACGATTTCGGTCCTGGCTTACGTGCGCACGCGTTTTCGGACCGCGACCGGCATCTTGAAGACTCTGCAAGTCGAATGGGACAATGCCGACTCCCGGCACGCCGGTTTCGTCGGAAAGGCACAGGAGCAAATTGCAAAACTCGCCGTTCCTGCACCCGTCGTTGCAGCCGTGAAAAGTGCGGGGTTGAGCTTCGATCTGCGCAACCAGGTGGTTGCCATGGGCAAAAAGGGATTCAAGCCCCTCGAGATCGCCAGATCGTGCGGCCTGCATGAAGGCGACGTTGACGTGCTGTTGAGTATGGCCAGGTTACAGAAGTCGTAGGAATTTTGAAATTCGTTTGTCGGATAGGCAAGAACTTCAGGGTCCGCCCGTTCTTTCCTATCGGCGGATTTCGTCAGAGCTTTAGGTTTGTTTGAGTTGATGGTTGGACGAAAGGTTGCACAGGTGAGTCTGATATGAGCGATTTGTTTCTCGACGCATTTTCCGCCCTCGAGGCGCGCATGAAGATGGTCGATATCGTCACGAACAATCTCGCAAACGCCAACACTGTGGGTTTTAAGCGGGATTTCGGCCACATTTTACAGCTCGAGACGGGGTCCGAAGCGGCATCCCGAGTCGATCTTTCCGCAGGCGATCTCATCCAAACGAATAACGAACTCGACGTGGCAGTCACCGGCCCGGGCATGTTTGCGATCGATACGCCCAATGGCGTGCGATACACGCGGTCCGGAAACTTCGCACTGAATGCGGCTGGTGAGCTGGTCACCAAGGACGCGATGAAGGTTCTTTCAACCTCGGGCTCGCCGATTACCATCGGCGAAGGAAAAGTTGAGATTCGGGATGGCGGGGTTGTCACCGTGGACGGCAATGAAGTCGCCACTCTAAAAGTTGTTTCATTCGATAATCCGGCCATGCTCGAGAAGGAAGGGCTTTCCCGCATGGCCTGGAACGGCCTGGCATCCGGCGTTCAACCGGTCTCCGAGCCGCAGGTAAAAGGCGGATACCTGGAACGCTCCAACGTTAACGCGATCGATGAAATGGTTCATCTCATGGCAGCGTCCCGCGAATTTGAAGCAGTTCAGCACACACTGAGGACCATGATGACGGAAATGAATGGCAAGTTGATCCAGGAACTGGGTCGGCTGTCGTAATAAGGAGTAGGAATGTTAAGAGCTTTGTACACGGCCGCGACTGGAATGCAGTCGCAGCAGATCAACATCGACACGATTGCCAACAACATCGCAAACGTGAATACCACGGGTTTCAAGCAGGGCAGAGCGGAATTTCAGGATCTGTTGTATCAGAATATCCGGCCCGCGGGTACGTCATCGTCTTCATCCACGCAATATCCGGTTGGACTCCAGCTCGGCCTTGGAACCCGTCCGGTCGCGACAGATCGCATCTACCGCCAGGGCGACTTCCGTCAGACCGACAATCCACTCGATCTCGTTATCGAGGGCAAAGGTTTCTTCCAGGTCCACATGCCAAGCGGCGAGGTCGCCTACACTCGCGATGGTTCGTTTCATTTGAGCGCCGAAGGCGCTGTCGTGACTTCTCAAGGCAATCCCATCGAGCCTCAGATTAAGATTCCCGCCGACGCGCAGACGATCGTGATCGGCAGTGACGGGACCGTTTCAGTAACTCAGGCCGGACAGACTGCCGCGCAGCAGGTGGGAACTATTCAGATCGCCAATTTCCAGAATCCATCGGGCTTGAATGCCATCGGCGGAAATCTGCTTCTCCCAACGTCATCTTCCGGCGAGGCAACGACGGCCAACCCCGGCGAGAACGGCCTGGGCCGGGTCAATCAGGGCTTCCTCGAAAGCTCGAACGTAAACGTCGTCGAAGAAATGGTCAACATGATCGTTGCGCAGCGCGCGTACGAAGTGAACTCCAAAGCCATCAAGGTGGCGGACGACATGTTGTCTCAGATCAATAATCTGGGGAGATAGACGTTGATCGTTGCTGCTTTACTGTTAACCTGCTGTTTATCGGCCCCATCGGAAATTGTCATCGATTCCGATACGATCACTCTGGGCGCCCTTATTCCTTTTCCGGCATCCGATGCGCGCGCGCCAATTTCATTGGGCTATGCACCGAATCCCGGCCTGGCGCGGCGCATTCCGAAATACGAAATCATTCGAAAGCTGAACACGGCAAACCTGCCGGTGGACGACCTTCAGATTCCGGAGTCGATTCTCGTGCAACGTCGAGCCGTTGGTTTGAATCGCGAGCAGGTGACTCGGGCGCTCCTCGATGCATTCACAACGATATTCAGGAGCCAATATCGAAATCACGAATGTTGACCTTCCACCGGTCCAGGTGGGAACGGGCCCGGTTGATATTTCGGCCACTCTACCGCCGAAATTCGATCCTTCCGCATCCGTATTTATTCGAATCGACATTCGAGGATCGTCATTCGCGCGCAATGCGTATGTGCGGACGAACGTCCGAATCGAGACGGAGCAGCCGGTGCTGCGGAACAAGGTTGCGGCAACCGCGGCGATTCAGGCGAGCGACATCGAAATGAAGCTGGCTCCGGTTCGCGGCGACGTTCCGGATCAAATTGAGGGAATGCTGGCTAAACATGATCTGGTGCCCGGCCAGGTCCTCACAAAAGACGCTCTATACATGCCCCTCTACGTTCAGAAAGGTGACATGGTAACCGTGAAGGCGAGCTCCGGCGGAATCACGATCGCCGCCATGATGCGAGCCAAGGCCTCGGGCAAATACGGCGACACCATTCCGGTCGAGCACCTCACCGGCCAGGGATCGACAACGGCTCGAATCGTCGGGCCCAGGACACTTGAATCTCTACAGGTAACCAAATGACATACACAGCCGTTTTTCTAGCACTTCTCTTGCAGCAGGCTCCTGCCGGACCGCAGCAGGCTCCTGCCGGACCGCAGCAGGTTCCCTCCGGATCGCTGTACTCCGATACCGCGCCGAGTCTTTACTTGTTTCGTGATTTCAAGGCGCGAAATGTCAATGACATTCTAACGATTCAGATCACCGAGACCTCGACCGCAACGAACTCCGCCAACACGTCAACCAAGAAGGAAGGCTCGGTCAGCGTCACCGCGCCCGCGTTGGCGGGTTTAGAGAAAGGTGCCTCCGCGTTGAACTTCGCGAATATTCTGGCCGGCACTTCGGCGTTGAACTTCGCAGGCACGGGTTCCACTTCCCGTACGGGCCAGTTGCAGGCTTTTGTGACGGCCCGCGTCACTCAGGTACTTCCTAACGGCGACATGGCGATTGAGGGCACCAAGGAAGTTACCATCAATCGCGAGCACCAGATTCTGAGGATCCGCGGCCTTGTCCGCCCCAAGGACGTGACACCGAGCAATGTGATCCTCTCTACTGCAATCGCCAACATGGAAGTTATTTTCGACGGCAAAGGCATTGTTTCCGATGCCAACAAACCAGGATTTCTTTATAGGTTCTTCTCATGGATAACACCTTTTTAAGGCTGCGAAGCTGTGCGGCCGGACTGGCCCTGTGTCTCGTATTCGTTTCATCGGCACCTGCCGCGTCCCGCATTAAGGACATCGGACATTTTGCCGGAGTTCGTAGCAATGCGCTGAGCGGCTACGGCCTTGTCATTGGTTTGAACAAGACCGGGGATAAGCGGCAAACGTTCTTCACTCAGCAGACCCTGTTGAACATGCTGGAACGCTTCGGGCTGACTATCAACAATCCCTCGGTTCGAGTGGAAAACATTGCAGCTGTTATGGTTACGACCGATCTGGGCGCCTTTGAAAAGCCGGGCTCCCGAATCGATGTCACGGTTTCGTCAATCGGCGACGCTACGAGCTTGCAGGGCGGAATTCTGCTTCAGACACCGCTAATTGCCGCAGATGGAAATGTTTACGCAGTGGCCCAGGGGCCATTGGTGCTTAGCGGATATTCGGCCGGTAATGCCGCGACGGGGGTCACAGTCAATCATCCGACAGTCGGCCGTATTCCGAACGGCGCTTCGGTCGAACGCGTGGTTGTGGCGGGAATGCCGCAAATCGTTGATACCTTGGAACTTGTTCTCGATCGAGCCGATTTCACCACCGTAAAAAG
>QHXD01000813.1 GCA_003223895.1 Acidobacteriota bacterium | reverse complement strand
AATGCAATGCAGGGAAAATCAATACAGCACGTCCCAAAAATCTCTGAAGACTGAGTGTTCGGGAGACGACATTTAAGCAAGGCGTTCTCCAAAAATTCTCGCAGCAGAGAACGCGATCGTATAGTATTGGCACACTTTAAAACAGCCAGACAAATTTAGGGGATGCCGGTAACTTTTTTCCGACGTGGAGGACGTATGGTGAACAGCAAATCGGTCGTGTCAAGCGTGTTTCTTCTCATCCTTTTCTTCTCGCTCGCATTTGCGCAACTCGACACGGGAACCATTTCCGGAACAGCAGCCGATCAAACAGGTGCAGCCGTGCCGGGAGCATCGGTCGCCATCAAGAATGTGGATACCGGCATTGTCCGGAGGCTGGTGACCAACGAAGCCGGCCGCTACGAAGCTGTTGCGCTGCCGGTGGGAACATATGAGGTCACGGCATCACTTGTGGGCTTTCAGACATTTGTCCGAGGCGGCATCGGGCTGACGGTGGGAAGAAACGCAGTCGTCGATATTGCTCTTCGCGTTGGGGATGTAAGCCAGGCCATTACCATTACGGCCGAAACCTCGCAGGTCGAGACGACTACGGCGACGGTTACCCAGTTAATCGATGAACGCAAAGTCCTGGACATTCCGCTCAACAACCGGGACCTCACGCAGCTGGCCTTTTTTGACGCCCTGGTAATGAGAACGCCGACCGGCGGCGGAGGAGGACGGAATGCCGCAGGCGGTTTAGGCGATCACCTCTCCGTGGCGGGAATGCGCGGGAGCAACAACATGTACCTGCTGGACGGCGTGAGCAACGGAGATTTTACCAACAACGCCCAATCGGCCACTACGGGCTATGTCGGCGCGGAGACGGTGAAGGAATTCCAGGTCATCACCAACAACTATTCGGCGGAATATCAAAGCAAGCCCGGCGCCATTGTGAGCGCCGTCACCAAGTCAGGGACGAACGCGTTCCACGGCTCCTTGTTCGAGTTTCTGCGGAATGACAACATGGATGCGTACAATTGGGCGACCAAAGCCAGGGGCGGCGCGAACCCCGTAAAACCGGAGTTCAAGCGCAACCAGTTCGGTGGCTCTTTCGGCGGGCCGATTATCCGGGACAAGACCTTCTTCTTCGGCAGCTATGAAGGAACGCGGGAGAGAAAAGGCGAGACACTCGTGCTGACCTTGCCGACGGCGCGCGGCCGAATGGGATTGCTGGGGCCGAATCGCTACGATCCGGCGCGGCCCGAGCGCTTCAATCGCGCGGAATACGATGCCGGCATAACCCCGATCAAGCTGGACCCTAAAGTCGTTCCTTATCTGGGGCTTCTTCCATTGCCGGGACAATCGAATACCGTCCTGTTAGAAGAATTGCGCGATCCGGTTACCGGCCTGCTGGACGGATTTGCGCGCGTTTCCGGTCCCAGGCGCAATGTCGCGAATGAAGACTTTGGAGCGGCGAAGATCGACCACCAATTTGCCAACCAACGCAAAGGGTCGATCGCAGTCACCTATAACGTGGACCGCTCCGATCATAATCTAATTGACCCGATTCCAGGTCTGTCGAGCGCCGTCGGGGAAAAGAGCGACAAAACGGTGCTTTCGGTGCGCCACACCAGCATTCTCAGCCCGACGATGTTGAATGAGTTTGCGTTCGGGTTCAATCGGAGCCAGCCCGCACAGTCGTTTACAAACAATGAGCCGGACTGGAAGAATTTCAACGGCGTGAATCTGCTCTTCATACCGGATCGAGAGCGCATGGGACAGCTCACCTACGGGGACGGCGTCGCGACTATGGGATTTCCCAGGGACCGCGCATTGTTCCTCCAAAATTTGTACACCTACCGAAATAACCTGTCTATCACGCGAACCAATCACACTTTCAAGATCGGAGCGGAGTACAATCCGATGCGCCTTGTGATGGACCAGGTGGACGGCAGCTACAATGGGCTCTATTCGTTCAACACTTTCCACGCCTTCCTGACTGGCGATGTGAACCAGGTGGAATCAGATTTGCCGCCCGGATTCCCGCTCAGGGGTGGACAGACTCACCAGGCCATTAAACTGTTCAATTGGCGCCAGAAACAATTCGGCGCTTATTTCCAGGACAACTGGAAGGTCAGCTCGTCGTTCACCCTGAATCTGGGGCTGCGTTATGAGTTCATGACTATACCCAAGGAAGACGACGGGCATGTCTCGAACTTGTTGAACATTACCGACCCGGTGCCCACGATTGGGCCCAATCTGATGTTCAACAATCCAACGAAGAAGAACTTCAGCCCACGGTTCGGGTTTGCGTGGGCGCCGGGAAGCACCAGCCGGAGCGCCATTCGAGGCGGCTTTGGCATCTATTATGACTTGCCTGGTCCGCAATACTGGAGATCCCATTCTCAGGAGAACGTTCCGTTTGTGGTCGCGGGATTCTTCAACAAATCAGATGTGATTCGGCTGCAGGGACCGAATGCCTCCATCGACTTCCCGAGGGCCACGCAAACGCAGACAGCTTTGTTGGCGCAGGTGCCCAGTTATCGCTTGTGGGAGTTGAATAACAAACCTTCCTACGTGTATCGCTGGAGCTTGAGCCTGGAGCGGCAGCTTGGCAGCTGGTTTGGACAGATTGCGTATAACGGTTCGGCAGGCAGGCATCTCTATACTCAGGCCGACGCCAACCAGGCCAAGTGGATCGGCTATCCGAATATGCCTGGTCCGGGACAGGAGTTGCAGTGGGCGCCGACGCCGACAAATATCCTGGGAGAGGCGATCAACCCGGCCTTTGCCAATATCTGGGTGCTCGCCCCACGGGGCAGCAGCTACTACAACGGTCTTTCTCTGAGCGCACAGCGGCGGGTGGCCCGCGGGCTGCAATTCCAGGCCGCCTATAACTTCTCAAAAAATATCGATTATGGCTCGGGATCCTCGAACGCGCAGGACAATCTGCCACAAAACCAGCGGATCAATAACTATTGGGACTGGGGCCGCACCAAGGGGCTCTCGCAGTTGAACGTGAAGCACAACTTTGTCACCAACTTCGTTTATGACCTCCCTCAGAGCGGCCGCCAGGGAGTCGTTGGAGCGGTGATTAATGGCTGGCAGATAAACGGGGTTTTGACGTTGAACTCCGGCACCCCGTTCACGGTGACCGATAGCAATACGGCGCAAACCAACGCGATGCGAAGGGCATCTCTCACGCCGAATCTCGTCCCCAACGGTAACAATAGTCCGGTGACTGGAAACCCGGACGCCTGGTTCGATGTCAACAACTTCGTCCCGTCGGTCTGCCGCACCGGGGTGTACTGCATTGGCAATGTTCCGGGCACTTCGAATTACAATCCAGGTCTTCCCTCGGGCGCAACCGTGCCGCGGCCCGACCTGGGTTACCAGGTGGGTTTCGTCGGCAATGTCGCGAGAAATACCGTCATTGGCCCGGGCCTGGCGCAGTTCGATTTTTCCACCATGAAGAATTTCAAGATAACCGAATCTCAGCGGGTCCAGTTCCGTGCGGAGTTCTTCAACCTGACGAATCATCCGAACTTCCGCATTCCCAATTCCGCCCTGTTCAGCGGCGGCGGAACGCGGAACGTCACCGCCGGCCGGATCGACTCAACCCGCTCCCCGGAGCGGCAGGTTCAGTTTGGGCTGAAATATATCTTCTAATATAGGGGAACTGACGCCGGATGCCGGGAGACCGGCGCAGAATCAACCGCTGTCAGTCGGGATCCAACCGTCTCGCTTCGACTGCAAGCGCCTACGGATGATTAATCTTCATCGGCCCTCCAGGCTGTTGCGGCGCCGCTCTAATATTGAACCGCCTCCGTTCAAGCCTGAGCCGTCTCCGTCAGAGATTCGCTGGCCTCTAAGCAATGGTCTCGCGTCGTTGTTGGATATTCGTGACCGGAGCTTCAAGTCTGGCGAGCGGCCGTCACAATGCCGGCGGCCTCCGGCCAACCTTCGACCCCGTCTCCCCGCCGGTCTCGCCCGGCCCGGCAGGCTCCGCCGGCCGCCGCAAAGTATTCTCAGGCGTCGCACGACCGGTGGAGCGTCGTTACCCGAGTGCCGCCGTTGGCCCTCCGTCGGTCTAAGGTCATTACTGGACTATCGCCGTTTGTTACCAATTGGAGAGGGTTGACCAAACGAGTATCTCCGTCGTC